>JBKQKT010000456.1:0-3532 GCA_052147365.1 Candidatus Korobacteraceae bacterium
AGACGGGTGCGATTGTCGGCACCATGGAGTACATGTCGCCGGAGCAGGCACTGGCGAAGGATCTCGACCAACGTTCGGACATCTTCGCTCTCGGACTGATCCTGTATGAAATGCTGACGGGCAAACAACCCTTTCTTGCCGATAGCGCACTGGCCAGTCTCATCAAACGGACGCAGGAGCGAGCGATTCCGGTATCAGATGTCGACAATCAGATACCGGGCGCGTTGAGCGGGATCGTGAGCAAGTGCCTGGAACGTGATTTGGAGCAGAGATACCAAAACGTCTCGGCTATTCTCGCGGACCTGAACACATGGAAGGACAAGAGAGCCGCCGGCACAGTCAAGTTCGACGCCAGCGTGAAGCCATGGGGACAGACTCTGCCGTGGCCACTGATTGCCGGGATTTTGACCGTAGTGATCCTGGCGAGCGGGGGGTACATTCTTCGCGACCGGCTCTTCAAGTCGCCCACCACGAGATCTGCTCCCGCGGGTCCGGTGGTGTCGTTGGCGATTTTGCCGTTCCGCAATGCATCGGGCGATCCGAGCCTAGACTGGATTGGACCGAGCCTCGCCGACATGCTGAGCACGGATGTAGGCCAGTCCGCACAGTTGCGCACGGTGAGTCCGAACAGTCTGCACCAAATATTTGGCGATCTGCATATCTCTTCCGAGACCGCACTGGACCCCGCGACGATCCGCCGGGTGGCGGATTTCAGTAACGCGGATCGCGTATTGTGGGGGCAGTACGCAAAGTTCGGCGACCAGATCCGCATTGACGCCACGCTTCAGGATATCAAGACTGACCGTTCCATTCCGCTGAAGATCGAGGTGCCCAACGAAAAAGAAATTCCCGGGGCAATCGATCGCCTGGCCGAATCTGTCCGTGTGAAGCTCGCGCTTCCGGAGGATGTGCTCAAGGAGCTAAAAGCCAGCTCCTTCCAACCCACCTCGCAATCGGTGCCGGCGTTGCGCGACTACAACCAGGGTATAGCCTTGCAGCGAGACGGAAAGAATCTCGAAGCGCAAAAGCAGTTCGAGGCGGCGACGAAGGAGGACCCAACGTTCGCGCTCGCCTTCTCGAAGCTGGCGCAGGCCTACAGCAGTTTGGGCTATGACAGCGAAGCAGAGCAGTCGGCCAAGAAAGCCGTGGATCTGAGTCAGAACCTCCCCGAGGCAGAAAAATACCTGATTTCAGCAATTCGTTCTCAGATAACGAAGAACTATCCGCAGGCGATCCAATCCTATGAAACGCTGGCCAAGGCTTCGCCGGGCAATTCAGACGTGGAATCGACACTCGCCAGCCTCTACCAGGATTCAGGCGATCTGGGTAAAGCTCGCGAATATTCGCAGAAGATCTTGTCCTCCAACCCCAAGGATATAGCGGCCACGATTGACCTCGGCCGCATCATGATTAAGAGCGGCGACGCCCAAGGTAGTTTTGATCCCCTGAACCGCGCCTATAGTCTAGCTGTGCAAGTAGACAACCAGGAACAAAAGGCCACCAGCTTGCACCTGATGGCTCTGGCGTACGGGAAGTTGAGCAAGCCTCAGGAAATTCTGCGGAACGAACAGGAGGCGCTGACGATCTGGCGCAGCCTGGGTCAAAAGCGTGGTCTCGCCTCCAGCCTGAACGAAATGGCGAGGGCACAAGCTTCGCTAGGCAATACCAAAGATGCGCTGTCAAACTTCCAGCAGGCTCTGCAGATTCGGCGTGAAATCGGCGACAAGCGCGGCCTAGGTGACACGCTGATCGATATGGGCAATTTCTCCGACGATCGCGACGACCACGGTCAGGCGCTCAAGATGTACAAGGAGGCTTTGGACCTGGAGCGCGAGATCGGCAACGAAAGCTTGCAGGCTACCTGTCTGAACAACATCGGAGCGGTGTACTCCGAAAAGGGCCAATACGATGACGCCCTTACCTACTTCCAGCAGGTGCTGCAGCTGCGCGAAAAATCGAAAGTGCCCCAGGATATTGTTGAGGCGGTTCAGAACCTGGGGCAAGTTTTGGCGATGATGGGCCAGTACGATCAGTCTATTTCACACTACATGCGGGCGCTGGATTTGCGGCGCAGTATGAATGACGCCCATGGTACGGCTGTCGTGTCCTACGCTTTGGGCGCTCTATTTGATTATCAGGGACGGTTCGGCGCAGCAGCCAGCTCCAAGGCGGAAGCTCTCAAGACGCTCCGTGAGCTCAAGGATGGGAGCTTCTGGATGCCTGAGATTCTCGGGAGCTACGGAGAATCGCTCGTCCTCGGCGGGCGGGGAGACGAGGCCAAGGACTCTTTCGAGGAAGCGCTCACCCGGGCACACGAGCTGAAGAACGACGGCTTGATTGCCCAGACGTTAGATTTTCAAGGTGACGCTTTCTTCTACCAGGGAAATTTCAAGGCTGCTCATTCCCTTTACGAGCAGTCGCTGCAGGCTGCTAACCGGAGCAAGGACACGCAGAAGATCCTGCTCGCCAAAATAGGCCTGGCAGAAGTCGAAGTGCGTGAGAAAAACGAGCGCGCGGCCATTCCAGACCTCCGAAAGCTGATCCAACAGGCGGACGATTTGAGCCTGAAGTACTCTTCGGTCGAGTGCTCGATTTTCCTGGGCGAAGCGATGATGCAAGGCCATGACTACGCTCATGCTCGCCAGGAATTGCAGCGCGCTTTGCTGCTGGCAGACAAATTAGGACAGCAGCCACTGAGCGCACATGCGCATTACCTTTTAGCCACGATCGCGCGAGAATCCGGGGACAATGCAGACGCACAGGATAATTTCCGCGCGGTGATCAGCACGCTGGATACGATGAAAAAAGATGCCGGTGCAGAGAAGTTACTGCAGCGTTCGGACCTGAAGCTCATGTACGAAGATTCCGCCCACTGGCTGCAAGCCGGGAAGAGCTAAGGAAAGAGATATACGATGCGCGGCGGACGGCCCGTCCGCAAGGCTCTGCGGGTGGCACGCTCAGCTCTCCTGCGACGAAAAGAGTGCCGGTATTCCGCCGGCACTCGTCTTGCAGTTCCCTTTGATCTTTGAGCTTACGTTCTTACGTTCTGACGGTTCTCACGAAGGCTTCCATTTCAGTTCGAACCGAACCTTCAGTTCAACCCGAACCGCAAGCTCCCGATGCCCGCGCATTGACGGGAGCCTCCGGCTGCTCCTGGGAGGCCCCCGCCAGGTGGGCTTAAGGAAGTCCGTCCGCCGTCCATTATTGCTTACCTGACAGCGAGACGGTCAGCGAAGCGTTCGCTGCGTTGCTCAGGATCGTCACCTGGCCCGATACCGTCCCAGACCGTGGTGGCGTGAAGGTTACGTAGATATTGCAACTGGCGTTGGGCTGCAGGGTGCTGAAGTCGGTGCAACTATTGGTCCCGCCAGCCAGAGTGAAGTTGTTGCCGCCGCTGCTAATGTACAGTAATACGAGAATCAGCTCCGTCGGTTGGGTTGATGGGTTGGTCAGCGTCGACACCAGTTGCGTGGTTTTGGACGTCGAGGTGAAGGCATAGCTAGTCGGCGACAAATTCACCGTCGGGTCGATG
>JBKQKT010000457.1:0-3228 GCA_052147365.1 Candidatus Korobacteraceae bacterium
TAAGACCGTCCTGGTGGTGCCTGTGTCTCGATCCTTCCAACGGCTGGTTTTCATCCTCTCAGCCGGAGTCTTTGCGGTTCTCGGTCTCGGATTTGGCCTCGGCCAATTCGGCTTCTTCGGCGTGCATGCCGGCGGCGAAGAAGACGGCGCTTACCGCCAAATGCATGTGTATGCTGAAGTTCTGAAGCGGATTCAAAGCGACTACGTGACCGAGCCCAACATCGGCAACGTCACCACGGGCGCGCTCCACGGACTGCTCGAATCGCTCGATGCCGATTCAAGCTATCTCACCGCAGCTGAGTACAAGATTTACAAGGATCGCCCCGCGACCGGCTTAGCCCAGATCGGCGTCACCGTCTCCAAACGCTTTGGCTACGCCACCATCGTCAGCGTGGCCCCCGGTTCGCCTGCCGACAAAGAACACCTGGCCGACGGCGATGTGATTGAATCCATCGGCGACCAGTCCACGCGCGAATTATCGCTGGCGGTCATCCGTCTGATGCTCGAAGGCAAATCCGGCACTTCGGTTGCGCTTTCGGTGGTTCGTCCCCGGAAACCAGACCCGGATAAAGTCTCCCTCACCCGGACCATCTCCGCTCCTCCGGCTCTGAACGAGCAGCAATACAACAACTCCACCATTCTGTATCTCAAGCCAGGGGTTCTTTCCGCTCCCCGCGTGGACGAGATAGCCGCCAAGCTCAAGTCTGCCGGTAAAAACCGCAAAGTCCTTCTGGATCTGCGCGATTGCGCGGCTGGCGACTCAGCCGAGGGTTTGCGGCTCGCCAATTTCTTTATCAACCAGGGAACGCTGGCGACGCTCGAAGGGCAGAAGTTCACCACCCAGACTTTCGCTGCCGATTCATCGAAGTTCATCACCGCCGCTCCCCTCGCAGTGCTCGTCAATCGCGGCACCTATGGCGCAGCCGAGCTGACAGCCGATGCGATTGAGGGCGCAAAGCGCGGCGATGTGGTCGGGGAACGCACCTTCGGCGAGGGCTCCGTCCAAAAGACAATCGAGCTGCCGGATGGCGGGGCCCTGATGCTCACGGTGGCCAAGTTCGAGGGCCCGGACGGCAAGAAGATCCAGGACGATGCCGTCACTCCAACGGTGCAAGTGGGCCAGCCTTCAGAAGACGACTTTGCGGAAGGAACGACCCAGCCCAAGGAAGACGCGCCGCTGAACAAAGCACTCGAATTGCTCAAAGCCAAAAACGGGTAACCCCTTCAGAAAAGGGCCGAAGTTTCCCGATCTTGCATGGGCTGATTCTGCGGCGACACCCGCAGCCCGCAGCGAAGCTGAGACATGCTAGCCTTAAACACAAGGGGTTTCCTGATCATCTTCCGTTGAGCAATCTTTGCTGATTCGCTTTTCCTGATTTGCGTCTGTTCGGGTTCGGCGTTTGTTGGCATAACGGCAGCATGAGCAAGCGCTCGCAGTGCCTCGTCCAGCTCGTGGATCGGGAACTGCTTTTAGGAACCGCTTTTGGCACTCTCCTGAGTTCGCTGGGTGCCCATGAGGCCTGAAGCTCTTGGCTGCCACGACCAAACAGACCTTCGAACAGCGGGGAATGGGCCGGTACCATCGCCTCGACCCCGATCCGGTTCCGGCTGTGCGACGGCGCAAGGTTGTGGGCAAGGTTGCGTTTGCTGCGCTCTTTCTCCTCGCCATCATCACGGGAGCGCTCGCAGGAGCAACACTCGTTTATTCCGTAGACCTTCCGCAGATTCAGGATCTTGAGCGCTATCGGCCCTCCACAACAACCGATCTCTACGATCGCAACGATCACATTATCGGTTCCTTCGCTCTCCAGCGACGGGTGGTCGTCAATTACGACGATTTCGCACCCGTTCTTCGCCAAGCTGTGATTTCAATTGAAGACAAGAGCTTCGAGTCGCATTGGGGCATCAATGTCCTGCGCATCGCGGGAGCAGTCGTGCACGATCTGCGCAGTCACGGCCGCGTGCAGGGTGCCTCCACACTCACCATGCAACTGGCGCGCAATCTCTTTCTTTCTTCTGAACGCACCGCCGCTCGAAAACTGCAGGAAGCCTATCTCGCGATTCAAATCGAACGCGCCTTCACCAAGCAGCAAATCTTCACGCTGTATGGGAATCAAATCTATCTAGGTAGCGGCATGTATGGCTTTGAGGCCGCATCAGAGTTTTATTTTTCAAAACACGCTAAAGACCTGAAACTCACCGAGGCGGCTCTTCTGGCCGGATTGCCCAAGGGCCCCGTTGCCTACTCGCCGCTGCTCTACCCGGACAAAGCTCTGCGCCGACGCAATCTTGTGCTCAGTGAAATGGAGTCCGATGGCGACATTACGCACCAGAAAGCGGAGGAAGCCCGCCAGGCGCCGCTGGGCCTGCACATCTCGCAGCCCGACGCCTCTGTTGCCCCCTGGTTCCAGGAGGAAGTGCGCCGCGAACTTGAGAAGCGATTCGGCACGGACGAAGTCCACGAAGACGGGCTCCGCGTCGAGACCACTCTCGATCTCACTCTGCAGCAGACGGCGAACCGCGCAGTGCCCGACGGTCTCGCGGCCTATGAACGCCGTCATGGTTGGAAGGGCAAGCTTGAAAACGTCCTCGCCAGCGGCATAAACATTGAACAATACCGGCATCCCGACTGGGCCCTCGCCAGCGGTCCCGGTGACTATGTGCACGCAGTCGTCACCAGCGCTCTGCCGCTCGAGATTCATGCCCGCATCGGTGATGGAGAAGTGGTCCTGCTGCCCGCCGATTGGCAATGGACCGGTCAGCGCTTCGGCGATGCGCTCGTCAAGCCCGGCGACATCATCTATGTCCATCTGACCGATCAGGTGGAAGGCAATGCTCGCCGCGCGACACTGGAGCAAGACTCCGGCGCACAGGGAGCCCTCTTCGCCATGGACAACACCAGCGGCGATGTTCTGGCAATGGTGGGTGGGCGCGACTTTGCTCTCTCTCAATTCAATCGCGCAACCCAGGCCGAGCGTCAGACTGGATCCAGTTTCAAACCCTACGTCTACACCACGGCCATTGAGGCCGGCGCGAAACCCGACGACATCATCGACGATGCGCCAGTCAGCTTTGGCAGCTACACGCCCCACAACTACGAAAACGACTTCAAGGGCCCGATGACCCTGATCAATGCGTTTGCCGAATCGCGCAACATTCCCGCAGTCAAACTCGCTGCGCGCGTGGGCATTCACAAAGTCATCGATACCGCGCATCGCTTCGGCGTCA
>JBKQKT010000458.1:0-3017 GCA_052147365.1 Candidatus Korobacteraceae bacterium
GTCAGCCCGATCAGGCTCACCAGCACCATGAAGAAGTACAGCGCGTCCATCTGCGGCGCAATCTTCGAGGCCTCCGGCGGAAACAGCGCGAAGTTCGTCATCCACTTGACGAGAAACTGCCAGATTACTGGACTAATGTGGCTCATTCCGTTATCCGTTCACCTTTTTGTCTGTCCCTGGCGGGTTGTCTTTTTGGGCGTCCTTGCGGAACATCGCCAGCATGAATCCACCCAGCGAAACTACAGTTACAAATCCGCCTAACTGAACCACCCGCGCCACAATCAGCGAGTGCTGGTTGGTCTGCGGATCATAGTGGTAGCAGTAAGTCAGAATGTTATCCACCGGCGAGCCGATGCGATTGGCCGAGGCTTCAACCAGCCCCAGCCGCAGATCCTTGGGCGAGTACTCGACGCCCATGTAATACTGCGCCAGCTTGCCCTCCGGAGTTACGATTTGAATCGCGCTGGCGTGAGCAAACTGAGTCAGCCTTCCGTCGGGGCCGGGTATCTTCACATAGCCGAAGCCCACCGCCTTGGTGAGCGCGTCGATGTTCTCCTGCGTTCCGGTCATGAAATGCCACCCCGCAGCCGTCTCCGGATGGCCATAACGCTTCAGGTAGCCGCGCTTCTTGGCCGCGGCCAGGTCGGTTCCTTCGGTGGGATCAATGCTCACCACGATCACACTGAAGTCTTTGCCGGGAACGAAGTTCACCATCTGCAACGCGCCCGTCAGCCCGTTCAACTCCTCCGAGCAGAGCATGGGACACTGGTAGTAAACCAGCGCCAGAATCGCAGGCCGCTTGCCGAAGTAACTGCCTAACTGCACCTGCTTGCCTGCGTCGTCGGTGAATGTGAGCGCGAGCGGCAATTGCTCATTCAGTCGCTGCGCAATTCCGACTTTGCCGAGGATCGCGGGCGGCTTGTCGCTGACCGGCGCCATCTGCTTGTCGCCGTAACTGGAAACCTGCGCCTGCGCAGCGGGACAAAGCACAAACGTACCCACCCCAGCCGCGTAAAGCGCAACTGGGGCCATCACGGCCAGGGCCGCGCTGCGCCAACTTCTCCGGATTGTGACTCCGCCTTGCATAATTCCTTCTTTCCTTACTGTTCCTGCAACTAGATTCCGGGTACCCACCCTCGCCACGTCTTTGCTTTTGCGGCTAGGGTGGGAAATCTCTACCCCACGCGCCGTTCAGCACCCACTACTTGTGCTCTTCCGTACGACCTCTCGCAACAGCCGCAGTCTCATCCAGCTCATACCCGGTGCGCGCAAATCCGTTGGTCAGCGGCACGGCAATCACCGGCTTTTGGTCTCCGGTCATCAGCGGCGCCTGCTCCACCGCCGGCGCCACGGGCAATCCCCGCTGGGCAATCAGTTCCATTGCTCGTTCGATGGGAATTCTGACCTTGCCCTGCGCCTGATCCTGAGGCTTAACAACCCAGCTATAGTTGTTCAGCAACAAATCTTCTCTCGCGTGCAGGTCGGTCACATCCTGGTTGCCGTCGTCGTTCTGCAATCGCGGCGTGGGGAAGCGCTGCGTCAGCTCACTCAGTTTGTTCTTGAGATCAGGGTCGCTGGACATGTTGCCCAACGGACGCACATCCACCGGCCGCGTCCATTTGCTACGCGGCCCGTCTTCGGTGGCCATGCGCGCGTTGAGCACCTTGCCGATCCCGTAGGCCAGCAGCGCCGTCACCACCGCAAGGATGCTCAGCGCGACCAGAAAGACCAAAACTCCCGAGACGCGCACATCGCTCGCCTCGTAGCCCTTCGATGCGTCGACTTCATCCGGCTTGTTGCCATCCGGTTCTTCGTGAGGTTTATGCATGGACATGCTCAGCCTCCAATATCTCCGCCAGGTGCGGGTCGTTGGTCTGCACCAGCGGCCGTGTCTTCAACTGGGTGCAGAAGTAGGCAACCCAGAAGGCCGTCATCGCCACGGGTACTGCCGCGTATTCGAGAATTCCCCAACTGAAGTGGAGATTCCGCGCCGCGTCCTTGAAGTTCGGTTCAATCAACCAGAACAGATCGAAGGCCTTGGCGAAGACCATCCACTGGCAGACCAGCACCAGCCGCTTCTTATTGCGCTTCAGGTCGCGCGACAGCAGCAGCGTAAACGGAATCAGCCAGTGAAAGAGAAAGTCGAGAGTGACGATAACACCCCAGTGGCCGCGAATGCGGTCCAGGTACCAGGGAATCTCTTCCGGCAGATTCCCCGACCAGATGATGAGGAACTGCGAGAAGGCCAGGTAGATGTTCAGCATTACAAAAGCAAAGGTGAACGTGCCCAGATCGTGCTGTTCGGTTTGGCGCAGGATGGTCTTGTACGGCTCGCCCTTCGACAGCGCGATCACCACAATAATCGAAAGCGCCAGCACCGAGTACGCCTGCCCGACCAGAAACAGCAGGCCGTAAACCGACGAGTACCACGTGGGATCAAGCGACATGACCCAGTAAATGGCAGCAACGGACATGGTGATGGAGTACACCACAATGCCGGGTCCGCTGATGTTTTCAAGTCGCTTGATCCACATGGGCGTGGTAGCGGGGGAAGCCGCATCCCGTTGAAGCCCCAAAACATTGAGCCGCCATGTGTAATAGCCCCAGATGGCGAAGCAGAGCAGGCTGACCCAGGTGAACGTCGTCGGGTTCAGCATGGGCCGCTTGAATTCGATAGCGTGGGCCTGGACTTCGTTGATCCATCCCGATTGGAGCGCCGCGCTCACGTCGACGACCGCGGCCCACAGGTAGAGCTTCTTGAGCGAGAGCGCAACCACGACCCAGTAAGCAAAGACCAGCGGGAGCGTGCGGCTCATCGCTTCCAACGGACGGCGCAGCAACAAGCCCCACTTGCCGCCGGAGACGTACTGCACCATCAGCAGAGCCAGCCCGCCCACCGAAAAACCAAATGTGAGCATGAGGCCCAGCAGCCAGGCGCGCAACACATGGTCAATGTCGAAACCGCGCCCATCCGCTAAGCCCAGGCCTGCGGCAACCACGGAAAAGACCACCCCGGC
>JBKQKT010000459.1:0-4224 GCA_052147365.1 Candidatus Korobacteraceae bacterium
GTGGATCGGCTTCACCATGAAGAGCCGCATCGAAGAGCGTTTCATGACCGGTACCTTCGGCGGGGAATACGAGGAGTACAGCCGGACGACAGGAGGCATCGTGCCGCGGTTGAGACTCTAGCAATGCGCGCATCATTACTGAAGATTTATCCCTCCTGGATTACCTCGCCCAGCTGTGATTGGCATTTCAGTCCTTGCTTCCCTACGCTGCTAAGATGGCCGCATGGCGGATGAGCGCGCAAAAAAGATCAAGCTGATGCTGTTCGACGTGGATGGTGTGATGACCGACGGCACCATCTTCTTCTTCCCTGCACCTGCCGGCACCGCGGGAAAGAGCACCCACGAGCATCGGGAGAAGATGGCCGACAAGGGCGGATTCGGAATTCCCGGCGGCGAGGTCATTGAGGCCAAAGGTTTCAACGCGCACGATGGCACCGCTTTCTCCCTGGCTCGGTTGGGAGGGCTGAAGACGGGCATTATCACCAAACGCATCTCTGAAACTGTGGCGCTGCGGGCGCGTGACTTGAAAATCGAGCATGTTTATCAGGGCCAGCAGGACAAGGCGGGCGCCTTTTACGAGATTCTGCAAAAGGAACAGCTCACACCGGAGCAAGCCTGCTACGTCGGCGATGACGTCATCGATCTGCCAGTCATGCGGCTATGCGGACTGGCCATCGCGGTCAAGAACTCACGCCCAGAAGTGCTGCGCGAATCGCACTACATCACAGCTCACGAAGGCGGTCACGGCGCTGTGCGAGATGCCATCGAGTATGTCTTGCGCGAGCAGGGCGCGCTGGAGCGCGTTATCGACGAGTACATTCAGTCACGCAGCGTCCAGCCGAAGCCTTAGGTTTCCGGTTGAACGAGTCTAAATTTAACCCCTGGCGGCTTTTCTACCCCTCCCCTGACATATGATGGAATCAAAGGACTTAGCGTGGGGAAGTCGTTATTTAATAGATTCCAAAGGACTTATCCATACTCAATAGATTCGCAAGGACTTAGGTGCAAGAAATCGGCGATTTTACCTATGTAATGTCATATAATACATAGATGCATTCTTGCTATCATGACAGCAACTCAGATCGAGCTTTGATGAGTGATGGCAAGGCGTCTACCGCCGCTTCGCACAAGATTACGAATTCGTGGTGACACGCCCAAGGACTGTAGAGTCTGTTCGAGAACTGTGCCGTCCCTGGCGGGACTCAGGACAATTGCCCACTCCACCCAGCACTCCGCCTTCCCACCCCAATTCGCGCAAAAGCGCCGCGAATCGGGGACCCCGGTTTCGGCTCCGTGCTGATTTCATGACAACGTCGGCTCCCTCGCAGCGAGTACATTGGTTGCTGCGAAACGACCAAAAGCTCGGAAGGAAGGAGTCGACGCGATGTTGATTATAGGCTGTGATTATCATCCGAGCTTTCAGCAAATCGCATTTTGTGACGCGACCACCGGCGAGTACGGCGAGCGTCGCCTGGAGCACGGCGGCGAGGCCGAGGCCTTTTACCGCCGCCTGCACGGCCAGGCAGTGCGGGTGGGCATGGAGGCCACCGGCGGCGCGCGCTGGTTCGAGCGGCTGCTGGCCGAGTGCGGCATCGAGTTGTGGGTGGGCCATCCGGGCAAAATCCGGGCGGCGGCCCCGCGCAAGCAGAAGACCGACCGCCGCGACGCCGAACTGCTGCTCGACTTGCTGCTGCAGCAGCGTTTCCCGCGGCTGGCGGTGCCCAGCCCGGAGCAGCGCAATCTGCGGCAACTGGTGGGCCATCGTCATCGCCTGGTGCAGATGCAGACCCGGGTGAAGAGCCAACTGCAGGCCCTGGCCATCAATGAGGGCTTGCGACTGCGGCGCGGACTGTGGACCCGCAAGGGTCAGGCGCAGTTGCAGACCCTGGCTCTGCCCCACTGGGCCGAGCAGAAACGCTGCGACCTGCTGGCGCTGCTGGCCGAGCTGCAGCGCCGTGGCGCGGTGTTGGACCAGGCAGTCGAAGCCGCGGCCCAAGCCAGTGCCGTGGTGCGTTGCCTGCGCCAGCAGCGCGGCGTGGGTGCGGTGGTGGGTCTGGCCTACGAGCTCACCATCCTGGATCCCACGCGCTTTCAAACCAGCCGGCAGGTGGCCAGCTATCTGGGGCTGATTCCCTCCGAGCACAGCTCCGGAGGTAAGCAGCGGCTGGGGCACATCAGCAAGCAGGGCAATGCGTTGCTGCGTGGCCTGCTGGTGGAAGCGGCCCATGTGGCGGTGCGCTGGGAGCCGGAGTGGCGGCGCCAGTACGTGCGTCTGGCGATGAAGAAGAACCGCTCGATTGCCGCTGTAGCCATGGCGCGCAAGCTGGCGGTGCGCTTGTGGTGGCTGTGGAAGTCGGGACTCGCCACGGGGCAGATCGGCGGGTCCGGTTCGCATGCAGAGCAGCCTGTTTAGCCCAGTGGGGTGCGGTTGATCCCCGACGTGCTGATTGGGCGCTCTGCCTCCCGCGATAGCGCGGGAGTTCGATTGACTAATCATGGTGCGCAAGCCACCGAATAGATGGATGGTGGGACCGGAGACAGCGGTTCCATCGTAGAGGTTAGAACGCGAGCTTTGGTCGTGACGCAAGCAAAAACCTTCTCCGCTAGAGCGAGTGGCGCATCTCAATAACCACGCGGGGGAAGTGTGTCGCAAAAAAACGTTGACACGGTCGACGTTGTCATAGATGGGCTATCCTGTTTCGCGCCGACGGCGCTGGTTTCCTGGGCTTGGTGCTCCACTACCAGAAACTAAAGCTGGTTCTCACGCGCATAAACTCTCTAGCGCGGACGGAAAATCAGTGGCGAGTGTCAGCCCAGCGTCAACGATTTCCTCATAAGACTCAAAGCTACGGCCAAATTCGCTTGCGTCCATGCCAAGGGAGTGTGCGGGTTAGGTACCCATCGCCCATGCTGGCAGTAATACAGCTCGGGGCATTTCCCCGCCTCCGTCACCTGTCGCAGCGCCCGATTCAGGAAATGAGTTTGCTGCTTGAGTTCGTTCTCCTGGGACGGGTCGGCGAGGTACCTGTAGCCGTGGATGATCGAAATGACCGGGTCGAAGATACACCATTGGGCTTCATAACCGGGCTTTAGACGCTTGTTTCGCTCTCCAATCCGATTGCTGAAATCTGCCGTCAACTCTTTCTCAGAAAACCATTCCGGGTAATCCTGGCCAAAATACGAATCCCCAACGTAGCGAATAATGCCTGCGTCCCTTACCAGATCGGACTTAACGATCTTCAGAACCAAATCTTCCTGCTCAGGACTCAGCACATTGACCGGATAGATAAGAAAGAGCAGCGCCCCATCGGCGCACCGCTGAGGAGGCGACTCGCACGGCAACGATTGTTCCAGGTGAGCAAGCCCCTTCCCTACCAGGCCGCGAATCATTTGCAGAAGGTCATCGCGGTCCTTCCACGTCGCGCCGCCCTTGCCTTGCAGGTATGCTTCCATGGCACGCAGGCCCGCCGCAACAACTCCGATGCTGGAGCTGTTTACCTTGAGGTCTTCTTCCCAGGCGCCGCTATCGGCGTCTTCCCAGTAGCGGATTGCGTTGAAGTATGGAGGGAAAAGACGATAGAGCTGGTAATCACGCTCGTCCAGGTCAAGCTGCCCGGAGTTGGCCATAACAAAACGCAGCCACAGAGTGTAGCCGAGCGCGTCATTTTGAGCATGAGACCAGCTTGGGTCAGAGGTCCCATCAACTGCATTGAAGCGCACATGCGGACGATTCTGAACTATAAGCTTTAGCCTTGGATTGGCAATCACTGCCTCGAATCTATCGGATTGCGTGCGCAGCAGCGAAGTGAGGGCGAGCATGGTTTCCTTTGCCCGCTCAACCTCGCCGCGCAGGCGAAAGGAATTGGCCACCATGACGTTATCGCGCAGCCACACATCCTGATAGCCGGTGGTTGAATCGGAAGGCAACCCCGTTACTGCCGCATAAAGGTGGTTGGCGACAGGATAGAGATCTAACGTGTGGTGCTGCTCGAGAAACTGCTCGATCTCGTCGAGATCTTGGAGACGGTACTCGGGTTTAATGAGTTGCTGCAATCGGAGGTTGTCTGCCATGTTCTCCCACCCGAGTGCCTGACACTATTCGCTGGACCAGACCATTGTCAATGAAAGCGCTAGGGTCTGTGTGAGAACTGTGCCGTCCCTGAAGGGACTCGGATTCTTTCTCCACTCCTCCCAGCACTCCGCCTGCGGCTCCGTGCTGGGCTA
>JBKQKT010000460.1:0-2521 GCA_052147365.1 Candidatus Korobacteraceae bacterium
GTCGGCTGAATCAATTCACGCCTATGGAGTCCACGCCGGCACGAGCTTCCCCTCTGGCGGCTCCCATCCGGGATCTTGGCGCTAAATTACTGGCGAGCAACCAAATCACACCCGCGGAAGCGACCGAAGCAATGAGTCGCTCTCAAACCAAACCGTGGGCAGTGGTTGTGCCCATGAGCACACTGGAAGACTTTCCCGAAATGGAGGCAGTGATGCGCGGCGCCGAAGGGTGCTGTCTTTCGGAACTATTCCTGCCGCAGCTTGCGATGGAAACAATCGAGAACAGATTAAGTTGGCGCGGCAATCAAGGTCAGCGTAAACGCGGCCGACCCAATCATGGTGTCCCTCGCTGTTTTCCTTTGGCATGAGGCCTCTGACTTGGTCGTTCATAGTAGTTTAAAGTAGGTTGTTGGTGATGGATTCGATCGCCACCTTGAGTCCTCCAACGTACTCTTTGGATCGCACATCTACCCCCGCGCATGCGTGCGCCAGCACCAGGCTCTCCACTCCGTCAATGGCGGCGTTGTAGCGATCTTTGATGGACTTGGGGTACTCGGTATTGGAAGCGGGGATGGCCAGGCTTGACGTCACCGTTCCACCTTGCCCATTTGTTTCCAGTTCGATGGTGTCTCCTTCCAAGGTGATGACAATTCTCATGAATCAGTGTTTGGCCGCGCTTCCACAACGGCCGGAGCTAAAGAGGAAGGTTTGTCAGGTGCTGATGTATTCTATTCCCGTGGAAGCGCGACCTCGGCCTCGATCATTTCCTGAAAGAGTCTTTTAAACTCCTCCAGACCCGTGGACGGGATGATAATATTGTCGCGACGGCCATTAACCTCCTCCGTAATTCTCAAAAACCGTCCTCTTGGGTTATCCTTCAATGTCAAAATGAAGGTCTTCCGTTCAATTTGAATGCGCTCAGTTTTGAGCGTTGTTTCGTCGGGCCGGCCCCAGCTCTGCCGCCGCTCCGGCCCACCAGATCGAAATGGTGACGGACGTTGGGGCTCTGGACAGTCCAGGAGAGGGCCCGGCAAACGGCTTCACCCTGAGGGCGGCACTCTATATCGCCGATCACATCGCCTCTGAAAGATTTCCGCCCACTATTCGTGTGCAATGATTTGCCCCTGGTAGCGAGTGGTTAAGCCGAACGCCCGTCATCAGGATTAACATGAGCAGCATGGAATTCGCTGGAATGGCGGGGCTTCGCCGCTACCATTCCGATATGAACAGTCAGTCGCTCAAGTCTAGTTTCTGCGAGCGGTTTGGATGTCCGCAATCCGAATACGAAGAACGAGCATTCAAAAAATGCCTTTACCCGCACGCCAGATGCCTGGCGCCTGTGCTGCGTCTGTTGAGGCCGAATTCTTTTGTGACAGATTTCAGTTTTATTGGTTACCTGGGAGCGACGACTGGATGGCGGGACGCAAACAGCGAAGTGCTTAGCTTTAACGACTTGAATCGCAAAGGAGGCTTCTTCCGAAAGACTCTGCGAATCCGGGTTTCGGGCCGTAAGGCCAGTGTCCTGGCAGCAAGGCTGTTCGGACATGAACCGGGTTGAAGTTCAGCAGTTGCCAATTCCCTCAAGCAACCGCCGCTGGCGTCGGCACAAGACGCCTTGGCGAATTCGTCGGCGACACCATTGCGACTTGCAGGCTTGTGGTCCGGCAATGTACACACCATCAAATCTGGGATGGGCCACATGAAGGTTTTCAGCCTCGCTGACTGGACAGGCATCGTCGAGACGGAATTGTTCGCACGGACCTACAAATGCTACGGCCTTGCAACTATTCGACACCGGGTGCTTGAAATCGAGGCCACGGTGGAGCCGTTTGAGAATCGGGATGGATTCTCGCTTCGAGTGCTGCGCGCCGGCGAACCACGCAGGCTTAAGCTCACCGCAGATAGGCTGCGGCGTCCTTTTATGCAACGTGCAACCGAGAATTGCCTCTTCTAGGCCAGGACTCCTTCTGCTATGTGGAGCCTGTAACAGGCCTGGAGCAAGCCGGTCTTGCGGTCATCTCGCCGGCGCAGGAGCGGATCGCAGGCTTTCCTGGCACCAAACTAAAAGCCCCGGATTGCTCCGGAGCTTCCGATGGGGCTATTGCAAGGCTGGCGTGGTTACCGTTGCGCCCATGAGATTATGACTTCCACGATCTTGGGCACCAGGAACAAGCATACGGCGCCTCCCAGGTTCTTGCCCATGGCCACCATGTCCCCGCCCTTGAATTTGATGGCGGCGACGCCCATAAAGAAGGGCGTGGCGGTGATTATCGCGAGGGGCCTTTCTTCCAGGTCATCGCGGCTCCCTGCACCACCTCCGCCAGGAGCGGGTGTCATTCCTGCGGCCAGCATGTCGACACTCACCGATGCCAACCAGGGTGAGCTGCGGTGCGGATTCTCCAACAAATGTGCATCCATTATAATAACCCCAAAATCGACCGGCTGCTATGTGCTTGGAATGGCTCACCTGCCCCTCATCCGCTTGAGTTGCTGCAGCAGGCTGCCAAGCTGTCCGTGAAAT
>JBKQKT010000461.1:0-4475 GCA_052147365.1 Candidatus Korobacteraceae bacterium
CCGTGCGCAAGCTTAGTGCGCGGATGGAGTCAGTCGTGGACGAAACTCAGTCCCGCGTATTCCCTCTGTTGGAGGAAGGCAAAGCTATTCAGCAGGATGTTAAGACGTTCCTGGAAACTGCACGTCCTAAAATTGAGCTGATTCTTGATAATGCGGCCCACGCCACTACCACCACCCGAGCTGAAATCGAGCGCGTGGAGGCTACACTTAACGATCTGGTTGACCGCTTCCGCTTGCAGATAATCCGCATCGACGAGATGACGACGCGCACCTTGGATCGCGTGGAAGAAACCTCTGAGAAAGTGCAGCAATCGGTGATGGCGCCCGTGCGCCAGGTTTCCGGCATCGCGCAAGCCATAAGCGTGGGAGTGTCAACCTACTTCCGCAATCAGAAACGCGGCCGCAACGGCGGGCCGGACGAGATGTTTATCTAAGGTTTGCCGCCGGGAAGAATGACTGGCACAACATCGGTGTTGTGGAACGCGGCGATGAGCCAGCGACCTTCCTGTTCCACCAAGACCCCTGTAATTACGCCGTGACGAACACCGGGGGCAAAATTCGCTCCCGGAGGATTTTCGTGTCCACTCATCTCCCAGTTAATGTGCGCCAGCACGACACCAGGGCTGAGAAGCCGCAGAGAATAATCTAGCGTCCGTAGTGTGCTGTTGCAAAAGATGGTGCGATGCACATCCACATGCCTCGCTTCGATCTCGCCGCGGCCATGCCAATGCATTCCAATGACGCTGACGAAATCAGCATCCTCAGTGAACTGCGCTGTATAAGTCGCCATGTCATGCCGGTTCCAACTGTCCGCAAGAGAGGCGACGACATTCGCGATTTGGGCTTTGGCATCAGCCGCAGGTTGAGCAGCGGTTTGCACAGTTCGATCTCCTGGGAAACATTTCACAGCAGGGTCGCACGCAAGCTACGTGATCCATCCCCCACCGATCACCACATCGCCATCGTAAAACACGACCGCCTGTCCCGGCGTGATGGCGCGCTGCGGCTCATCGAAGGTCACCACCACCTCGTCTTCGCCGCTCTTCTCGACGACAGCGTCAGCGGGCTCGTGACGATGACGAATCTTGGCTTGCACGCGAAGCGGTTCACGCAGCTCCTCAATAGCGATCCAGTTCAGGCGCTTGGCACGTAGCGTGCGCGAATACAGCTCGTCGCCGCCGCCAGCTACGACCTGCCGGTTGTCACCGCGAATCTCCAGCACGTAAAGCGGAGAGCCGGTTGCAACGCCCAAGCCCTTGCGCTGACCGACCGTAAAGTTGTGGATGCCATTGTGCTCGCCAATCACTTCCCCGCTGGTGGTGACCAACTCGCCTGAGGTGTCGGGAAGGGCTTCGCCCTGCTCTTCAAGATACGCGTCAAGGAACATCTTGTAGTCGCCGCCGGGAACGAAGCAGATCTCCGGCGAGTCGGGCTTTTCAAACAGGCGGAGGCCAGCGCGCTTGGCCTCCTCGCGCACATCAGGCTTGCGCATCTCGCCGAGCGGAAACAGCGTTCGGCTGAGCTGCTCCTGCGTAAGGCCGAAGAGGAAATACGTCTGGTCCTTCCCGCGATCCGCAGGACGCTTGAGCAGCCAGCGTCCGCTGCGCTCGTCAAACTCGTTGCGCGCATAGTGACCGGTCGCTAGCACATCCGCGCCAATCTGGCGAGCGGTGATTAGCAACTGGTCAAACTTCAGATGGTTGTTGCACAGGCTGCATGGAATCGGCGTTCTTCCCGAGAGATACTCCTCGACGAACGGACGCACCACATCGTGCTCGAAGCGCTCTTCCTGATTGACAACGTAGTACGGAATGTCGAGCGTCTCGGCGACCCGACGTGCATCGTACACATCATCGAGTGAGCAGCAACGCCCCTGCACCGGCTCATTGGGCATGCCGCGATGACCGGCCAGGCGGCGCTGGTTCCAGAGCTGCATGGTCAGTCCAACGACCTTGTGCCCCTGCGCGCACAGCAACGCCGCAACGGTGGAGGAATCCACTCCGCCCGACATGGCAACGGCGATGGTCTTAGTAGTCGGCATTTAGCACTTAGTAATTAGCATTTGGCCGAAGCAGTCCGCTCAGGCGAAAAGCGAAAAGGGCGAATAGCTAAGAGTCCCCTAGCTGAGAGCTGACGGCTGAGGGCTGACCGCTTTCTTCCACACCGGACTCAACTCCCGCAACCTTGCCACAACATTCGGTACCAGCCCCAGCGCGAACTCCACATCCTCCGCCGTGTTCTGCTTGCCGAGGCTGAAGCGGATGCTGGCGCGCGCGCGGTCGGCCGACAGGCCCATCGCAGTCAGCACGTGCGAAGGCTCGATTGCCCCCGACGAGCACGCAGCACCGGTCGAAACCGACAGTCCCTTCAGGTCCAGCGCGATCACCATCGCCTCGCCTTCGATGCAATCGAAGTGAATGTTAGTCGTATTGGGCACGCGCGGCGCATCGCCGCTGTTCACGCCAACCTGCTCGACCGTCTCGACGATTCCCTTTTCCAGTCCGTCGCGCAGCGCAGCCATCCTTTCGACGCTGCCATCGGCAAAGCCTTCGCGCGCGACCTCTGCCGCCTTGCCCAGTCCAACAATTCCCGGTAGGTTCTCGGTTCCCGCACGGCGCGAGCGCTCATGACGGCCACCATAGAGTAACGGCTGGAGCAGCGTTCCCTTCCGCACATAAAGCGCGCCAGTACCCTGCGGGCCATGAATCTTGTGGCCGCTGAGGGTCAGCAGGTCACAGCCAATCTCCTTCATGTCCAGCGGAATCTTCCCTGCAGCCTGCACGGCATCAGTGTGGAAGTAAACGTCGGCTTCCGCGGCAATCTTAGCAATCTCTTTCACCGGCTGTAATACGCCCGTCTCGTTGTTCGCCAGGATGATACTGATGAGCCTCGTCCGCGGCCGCAACGCGCGCCGCACATCGTCGGGCTCGAGCAGCGCGCGGCCATCCACCGGCAAATATGTCACCGCGCAGGCCATCTCTTCGAGCCGCTTGCAAGAGTTCAGCACCGCGTGATGCTCAACTGCCGATGTGATGACGTGGTCCCCCGGCTTCATCAGCCCGAACAGCGCCAGGTTGTCGCCCTCGGTGCCGCCGCTGGTAAATACGATTTCCGCCGGACGGCAGTTCAGCAACTCGGCAACCTGCTCGCGCGCATGCTCGACCGCAGCGCGCGCCTGCTGCCCCTGCTGATGAATGGACGACGCGTTGCCGAACTTCTCGAAGAAGTACGGCCGCATCGCCTCAAACACTTCAGGAAGAAGCGGCGTGGTGGCGTTGTTGTCGAGATAGACGCGATGCATGGTAGCTATTCGCTCTTCGCTGTTCGCCAACCATGGGCGACAGGCGAGCTTGTCTATTCTAGCTTCTTATTGGATTCGGGCGGAGGACGGCCGATTCGGATGCGTCCTATTCGCTGTCGGCTCTTCGGAGAACCCAGGTTGGCGAAAAGCGAACAGCGAAGAGCGTCATTAGCGCTTCTCTATCGCCACGTACTTATTGGGATATGCGGGCCCCTGGTATTCCGCGCGCGGGCGGATCAGCCGGTTGTCGTTGAGTTGCTCGATGACGTGCGCGGCCCAACCCGACACCCGCGATACAGCAAATACAGGCGTAAACAGGTCAATATCGATTCCCAAGGTGTGATAGGTGGAAGCCGAATAGAAATCCACGTTGGCGTTGAGCTTGCGGTCAGCCGCGATGAACTCCTCAATCTTGTGCGAGATGTCGAACCATTTAGGATTGCCGCTGGAGGTACCCAGGTCGCGCGACATGGTCCGGAGGTGGGTGGCGCGCGGGTCTTCGGTGTGATAGACGCGATGGCCGAATCCGGGGACCTTCTTCTTTTCCGCCAGCATCCCCTTGATGTATTCCACTGGGTCGGCGCCAGAAGCATCGATAGCTCCCAGAATGTGGAAGACAGCTTCGTTCGCTCCGCCGTGCAACGGGCCTTTGAGTGCGCCGATGGCCGCAGTGATCGCCGAATGCATATCGCTGAGGGTGGCCGCCACTACGCGCGCCGCAAAGGTTGAGGCGTTCAGTTCGTGATCGGCATGCAGGATAAGTGCGATGTCGAGCGCGCGTTCGGCGGTAACGCTGGGGACTTCGCCATTCAGTTGATAGAGGAAGTTGCCGGCATGCGACAGCGAGCCGTCAGGCTCAACCAGCGGCTTGCCTTTGCGGATGCGGTCGTAAGCGGCAACGACACAGGCAATCTGTGATGTCAGCCGGATGGCCTTATGCACATTGGCCTCGTGGTCGTTGACTTTCTCTTCTGGATCGTAAAACGACAAGGCCGATACGATGGTGCGTAGCACGTCCATGGGCAGGGCATGCGCGGGAGCTTGCCGCAAAAGGCTGATAATGGAGGCATCCAGCTTGCGTTCGCGCGCCAGATTCAGCTTCAATTCCTGCAACTCGGAGCGTTTGGGTAGCCGGCCAAACCACAACAGGTAGCAGACTTCTTCAAAGGTCGAG
>JBKQKT010000462.1:0-8700 GCA_052147365.1 Candidatus Korobacteraceae bacterium
GAGTGACGCCACTGTGTCAGGTTGCAGTGTTGTTTTGTAGCCCGACAGGTGAAGAATCAAGTGGACTGCCGGCAAGCTAATAGATATCAAGAGAGCCAGCCAAAAGGAAAAACGTAAATGAATTACGCCGACGATCGCGCCAGCGACCACTGCCGGGCTGATTTCTCCTCCGTCGGCGAACAGGTCAACAAGAGCGATACCGAAGCCGAGGACAACCGCAGCCAGGTATGCCAGCGACGCGTGTTTGGTCATTGTCAAAGAAGTCCACGGTCAAGTTTCGGGTGAATGGCGTGCCCAACACAAATCACGGAAGTCTAGACAAACACTCCACGCCAACCTTTGCGACGCCGTTGTTTTCGCAACAAGCCCACGGCGAGCGCGGCCATCCCCATCGCGACACCAGCTCCCACAGCGACATTCTTGATGCAGAATCGTGACGGCTTCTTTGCACCCTTGATGTGCTCGGGCCGCACACCCATGCCGACTACCCGCGCGACCAGATGCTGCACACCGGGTATGCTTACGGCTACTTTCATTTGCCACGGTGCTTCGGCGGGTCCGGGATTCTCGAAGATCTTCTGGAAGCCCTTGTGGGCCAGGACCTGTATCGCTTGGGTCACGCGCGTAGGGAACTCGCGCCGTTGCTGTACCTGCGCCAGCCACCATTCTGTGATTCGTCCTTCGCGCAGCGGATCAGCCAGCAGGTTCGCGGTCGCGACCGCATCTTGAATGGCCAGATTGATGCCCACCCCTCCCGCCGGTGACATGGCGTGCGCGGCGTCGCCGATGCAAAGCAGCCCTGGCCGGTGCCACCGCTGCAAGCGATTGACTTGCACGGTCAGGAGCTTAATCTGCTCCCAGTCTCTCAGTTCCTCAACTCGATCTCCAAGATACGGCGCAATCTGCCGAATCATCTGCCGGAATCGTTCCAGACCCCCGGCTTGAATCTCATCCAATGAGCCCTTACGAATGATGAGCCCGGCTTGGAAATAATCGCCGCGGTTGATGAGAATAAGCGCCCGGCCATAGTTGATGTTGCCCAGCAGTTGCTCAGGATCGTCGGTCTGCCGGCTGAGACGGAACCAGAGCACGTCGATCGGCACACCATATTCGATGACCTCAAGGCCGCCGGCCTGCCGCGTGATGGAATGGCGGCCATCGCAGCCAACTACCAGGTCAGCCCGGATCTGTACCGGCCCTGCTGGTGTGTGTGTTTCCACGCCGTAGATTCTGTTCTCGTCATGAACCAGGCCAACGCAGTCATGCTGCATGAGCAGGCGGAAGTTGGGGAACTGTTTTCCCCTGTCGGATAAGAAATTGAGGAAGTCCCACTGCGGCATGAGCGCGACGAACTTGCAGCGCGTAGGGAGACGGCTTAAGTCGGCTGCCCGGAAGGCAAAGTTCCCAAATACCCCGCTGACAGAAGTCAGCTCCTGATGCGGCACCTTCAGGAAGTCGTGCAGTAACCCGAGCTCATACATTACCTCCAGCGTCGATGGATGTACGGTATCGCCACGAAAGTCGCGATTGAAGTCCTGGTGCTTTTCGAGGACGGTGACGCCCACACCCGAGCGGGCCAGGAGATAACCCAGCATCACGCCGGCCGGTCCGCCGCCAACGATACAACAGGTTGTTTCCAGCTTCTGATCCGTCATTTTGCCCTCGTGTATAGGATGCTGCCGGGTGGCCGAAACCCTCAGATCCTTCGACTCCGCGCTCGCCCGACCCGCAGAGAAGCGGGTCGGAAAGACTACGCGAGCGCTGCGCTCAGGATGACAGGTTCATGTTTGCGACAGGCGTTGCTTACTTCCCGGCCGCTCGTTTTAATCCTTCGATGTCAAGCTTGTCCATCTGCAACATAGCCTGCATCACTCGTTTCGATTTCTCGGGGTCGGGGTCGCTCATCAGTTTCCCCAAAATAGTGGGAATAATCTGCCAGGACACGCCATACTTGTCTTTCAGCCAACCACAACGGCTGGGTTGTCCGCCTTCCAGGAGCTTCCCCCATAGATGATCCACTTCCTCCTGGGTTTCGCAGTTCACCAGGAAGGATATTGCCTCAGTGAAAGTGAATTGCGGACCTCCGTTTAATGCCATGAACTTTTGCCCTTCTAGCTCAAACGACGCCACCATGGCCTTTCCTGCCGGGCCAGGCCCCGCCTCTCCGTAGCGGGAAACACTCAGCACTTTCGAGTTCTTGAAGATTGACGTGTAGAAATTCATAGCCTCTTCGGCCTGGTCATTGAACCAGAGGAAAGGATTAATTTTTTGCATTGTGCCACTCCTTCAAGCGTGGATTGTTCCGGCGCCGTATTTCTGGGAAGCTCCTGCATGGGTGACCTGAATCCTATTCTGGAATCCTGTGTTGCCGCAACCGGATCGCGACAGACCGGCCGCAGGACCAGGTGACCCGGCCAGGTCTTTTCTCTGTGCCTCTGTAGTGGATTTAGCTTTGGTGAAGACACAGCCCTCACGCCAATGCCGAAAAGCGCATTGACGTGAGGGGTACTAGGAAAATGTTAGCGGTTGAGGCCAGCCCTCATCGCTTACGGCGTCCGGACAAATCCATGGAAAACATTCGCGGGGTCCGTGGGACTTATGTAAAGGCCGACAATCACACCAACAGCATTTATTCCGGTTGCTTCAGTGAGTGTGGCTCCTGGGTAATCGAAAGACGTGTAAGAGCCATTGCTCAGCAGAAAACCGTGGCTATTGCCTGCAGAGTCGGTGTATATGCCAGCTATCTGGTTCCAGATGTTTCCCCCTCCAGCAAACGTGAACGAAGAGCTTGGAAAATTAATCGTAGTGTACTTGCCCCCGAACAGCAGGTATCCGAGGCCCTGCCCGCTACCGCCAGAAGTCGCGTAATTACCGACGACTGCACCAAGCAAGCTTACAGTGCTGGTACCGCTGCTACTTGCTCCAGGGGGATCGAAGCTGGTGAAGACGCCCTTCCGGGACAGTACAAAGCTGTGCAGAGTTGCCGAACTATCGCACGCAGCATCGCTACAGTAAGTCCCTGACATTTCGCCCAAGTCATTGATACCAGCGAGAGTGCTACCCGGCGCTCCGGGGTAATCAACCGTTGTATATTTTCCTCTGTCCAGGACGAAACCGTGGCTGGTACCAGCCGAGTCGGTATAGGCGCCCACGATGACTCCCTGCAGATTGATGAAATTGGGGGTAGTACTCGCGGAGCCAGGAACGTCGAACGCCGTGAATGCACCTTTTGCCGTTAACGAGAAGCCGTGATTGGCGCCGCCAGCTGTGAGGTTATATATACCCACGCTCGTACCTTCCAGATTGGGGCCACCGACGATAGCAGTGGCAGCCGCGCCGGGATAGTTGACCGCTGTATAGGTCTGCGCCCAGGCGATTGACAATGCGGCAAATGCAACAAGGGTCGTGCAAATTGTCACGAACCGAAATATCTTGGTCATGGGATTATTCTCCTTGGTTTTTGGTTCGAAGTGGCGGAGCGAAAATGCTGGTGTTCACGGCCTACGGCTCACGCACGCCGCGAGAGATTGCACGCAATGTTTGGTTAGATCAGATTTTTGTTTTTGACTTTCGAGGCGGAGGTGAATGCACACCCGCCTCCCCTGCTCGTATTACGGTTGACCTAATTTGCTACTGCTTTCACGTTTCAGTTCGGGAGGATTCATTCGTCCGAGCGCAGGGCCGTAACAAAAGGCAGGCGAACAGCTTTTGGATACGATCTCGAACCGTTTCCCCCACAGGCGCAAGACTTCTGTAGAGGGTTCAAGCAATGCGGTTGCCATGAATTCCGCTTAATCAGCGAATGGAAGGGGTCTTTCCTAACAACCAGATACGGCAGTGCGTGGTAAGAACAGGGAGTCGGACGTACAGTTTTCTAGAGATTTGCGGCGACTCTTCTACCAAAGAGCATAGTCATCGCTTCGTAATCAGGCCTGCTATCTAACTGAATAGTGCGACTCTAGGAAATTCATCCAGGGTTCACTTTATTCGACCCACAGCGCTGAAGAGCCGCCTACCCACTCCAAGTTGCGGTTGTGGTCTACGCCCATCATCATGCCGCGGCCCATACGCACCAGGGGAAGAACACAACTGAGTTCGCCACCGTCCGGCCAGACGTACATCATGCGAATCTCCATCTGCGTCGCGCCGTGCGGCGTCTGGATGACTGGTTCGAAGTAAACCCGCTCCTGCAGGATGTAATTGTGGCGCTGGTCCGGTGGGATGGAATCAATGTCGGCCTGCGCCGGGGCGAACTTGATTCCAACTCCGGCGAATGAGTACAGCGGCTTAAGCAGGAAATTCTGGTTATCGAGCGGCACGGCGCGCACCTGATCGAGGAAGACCGTCTTCGGCACGCATGGGTGTTTAAGGTGCGGGATGGAGAACTTGCTGATGCGAAAGTACCAGTTGGGATGGCCGGCCCATTCGACGTCAAGCTCCTCTCGCAGGTCGAAGGGCAAGGTTACTCCCTTGCGCTCCAGTTCGTCCACGATGCAGCGGTTGTAGATGCGGCGCACTTCGATCTCGCGTCCATCCTGGGCGTAGAACAGTTTCGTGCCGCGTTTCTTCAGTGAAAGGATGTCAACAATGGCGATGCCCAGCTCGCGCTGCGTTACCAGAAAATCTGGCAGGGTCTTCTGGTTCTCGGGATCGATCTCCATCAGGATGACGTTCTCCGGATCGTTCTCGCCCACGATCAGCTCGCGCATCAGCTTCCAATAGGAATCGCGGTTGTGACCGGAGAGGAAAACGCCGAGATCACGCGGCAGATCATAGGACTCGATGTATTGCCGCGCCAACAACGCTTGATATCCGTAGAGGGAAGGGAAGGCCTGCAACTCGACCAGCTTTGGCCCCAGCCCGCCGCTTGCGTTGCGCACCAGGCCGAAGTCCACCTGCACGAACATCGGCCGCTGCGATTGGTTCGGCACATTGTATTGCGGAGGAACAGACGCGTCGGACGCGCGGAGGTACTGTGGATTGTCAACCAGTTGCGAAACCAGCTCGTGGCCGTACTGCGCCATCAGGTCCAGAAGAGACTTGGGAACAAAGCACGGCGTCTCGGAGACGCGAAAGCCGACATGAGTGCCGCAGGCCCTGTCCAGCGACTCCAGAAACTGACGGTACTTCTCTGGCGCGTAGTTGCGATTGAATTCCTCGCGCAGCGCGGGAACCATGCTCAGGCCTCGATGAGAAAGCGGCCTTTCTCCATGATCTGTTGGCCGTCAACCCAGATGTCAAAACGGGTGCCGACCACATCAATATGCGTGCTGGAGTACCAGGTCGCGCCGGTATGTGCGCCATAGGGATTGCCAAACGCAATGTGGAGGCCGGGGAACTTTTCGTCCTGAAGAATCTGTCCGATCACATGCGTGAGCTCGATGTTAGTGCCGATGGCGAACTCGCCCACCACATCGCTGTTTTCGTCGGTGTGGGTGTAGGCCCAGAAATCCTCCTCCAGCACCTTGTTATCGCTGAAGACCTCGGTGATGCGGTTGTTTTGAATGCGAATGGTCAGCGGGTGGCTGGCGAGATCGGGATATCTCTCGCACAGATAATCGCCGACGACGCCGTCCACAACGTATATGCCGTTCACTTCGCCGGGAGTGGTGAACACCTCGCCGCCCGGCAGATTGCCCCACTTGTCAGGGCTAATGATGCCGCTGGTCTTGACCCAGCGGTAATTCGAGTTCAGCGCGGCGCCGAAATCACTGCCCGCGGGATTCCTGGCTTTGATCTCCTTGGCGGGGCTGACGATCTCTATAACTTTCCTGCTGAGCGCATCCACACGGGCAAAATCGGCACGCATGCCTTCCAGCATGATCTGGTGATTGATGTTCACCATGTGAGCGTGGCGCATCTTGCGCCGGTTCACGATGTCGGTCATCTGCATGCGCGACTTCAGTTCGTTGGGCTGTACCCGAACGGCGAAGATGCTGACCTGGCTGGTTTCCATGTCCTCGGCGATCTCGGGCGGCAAGTCGGTGAGCGGGCGCGGCGCAAGGTCCTCCAAGACGAACGCTTTGAACGGCGAGCCGACATTTAGCAATTCGTGGGCGATGCTGGCTGCGATTTCGCGGCAGAGACTGTCGGTGATGAGCGTCACTTTTTCCCACGGCTGGATGCGCAGGCAGGTCTTCACTGCGTTGTACGCGCCGGGAGAGAGTTCAGGGTCGAAGGTTGTCTTGGTGAGATCGGTGAGAACGGGTTGAGTCAAGAACGGTCCTTTCTAATTCTCCAGCTTCTATCGGCCTGCCGCAGTCTGCTCAAACACGCCTACTCGCGTTTCAGCCACGATGTAATCCACAACTTTCTTCAGGTCGCCGGAGTCCTCAAAAACTTTCAGCTGCCGGTCGGCGCCGGTGCCCATCTTCAGCATCTCGAGAATGTAGCTGATCTCCTCGCGCGAGCCAAGCTCGTCCAGCACAGGGTCAATCAGCTCCAGATACTCCTCCATCAGATGCCGAAGAGGGACCTCTTCCTCTTTGCCGAAGTCGATCAAATTGCCGTCGAGCCCGTAACGCGCAGCGCGGAACTTGTTCTCGCTGATGAGCGCGCGGCCGTAAATCCGGTAGCTCTTGTTGGCCGCATGCAGCTTGTAGAGCATGGCGACCGTGGCCTGGATCAGCGCTGCAAGCGCCATGGTCTCGTCCAGTCGCATGGGGATGTCGCATACCCGCACCTCCAGCGTGTGGAAGTAAGGATGCGGCCGAATGTCCCACCAGATTTTCTTGCCGTTGTCGATGCATCCTGTTTTGACCAGCAGATTGACGAAGGTCTCATAGTCGGCCCAGTTGGCAAAAACGTCAGGAATGCCCGTGCGCGGAAAGCGCTCGAAAACTTTGCTGCGATACGACTTGAATCCCGTCGGCATTCCCATCCAGAAAGGCGAATTCGACGACAATGCCAGGATGTGCGGCAGGAAATACCGCAAGGAGTTCATGATGTGGATGGAGGTATTGCGGTCCTCGATGCCGATGTGCACATGCAAGCCAAAGACGAGGTTGGCGCGCGCTATCATCTGCATTTCTTCCACCACTTGGCGATAGCGCTCGTCGGGATAAATGTCCTGCACCTTCCAATCGGCAAACGGATGCGTGCTGGCAGCCGCAAGCAACAAGCCATTCTCACTGGCGAGGTTGATCATCTGGCGTCGCAGCTCCTGCACGTCCTCGCGTGCCGCCTTGATGTCGGGGCAGACCTTGGTCCCAACCTCGATGACCGCCTGGTGCATCTCGGGCTTGACCGCCTCGTGTAGCGCGCGCTTGGCCTTGGGAAGGATCTCCGAGGCGATGTGGGAGCGGAGATCGCGCGTCTCCGGATCGATCGTCTGATACTCCACTTCAATCCCGATGCTGAGGCTTGGCCGGTCCATCGACTTATACCTTTACCGTTGATGCCGCCGCTTTTTTTGACGCGGCAGGTTTCTTTGGCGTTTTCTTGGCGCTGGTAGCGGCTTCGTCATTGTAGCCGCTCAGAAACGCGCTCCAGCGAAACTCCGGAGAGAGCCCAGTGTGCTGCTTGGCCTTGCGCACGGCCAGCTCAGCGACGGCGTCCACAATCCAGTCAAAGTTTTCCTGTCCCACCGAGTTCACGTCAGCGTCGGGAGCAGGATTCATGAAGTCAATGGCGTAAGGAATGCCGTCCTCGCAGGCGAACTCGACGGTGTTAAGGTCGTAACCCAGCGCGCGGCACAGCGTCAAGGAATCGCGCTCGACCCGCTCAAGCAGCTTGGGGTCGGTGGGCGGAGGGTTCTTCACGTAACGGTCGTGGTGCGCCGCCGAGGGATCGTAGTGCATGATGTGCACCTTCTCCTGGCCGACGACGTAGCAGCGGAAGTATTCCTTGAACTTGACGCCGCGCTGCAGCGTCATGCATAGATCGCGGCTCTGGTCGTAGGCGCGGAAGAACTCGTCCGGCGAGTTCACCTTGTACACGTCCTTCCAGCCACCGCCATCAAAGGGCTTCAGGAACGCGGGAAATCCCACGTAGCTGAAGATGCTGTCCCACGGCATGGGATATTGCAGGTTGCGCATAGAGCGGTCGGTGGTGCCCGGCGGATGTTCCTTGTGTGGCAACAGTACAGTTTGTGGAATAGCAACGCCCAGCTTGTGTCCGAGCGCGAAATTGAAGAACTTGTCGTCAGCGCTCCACCAGAACGGGTTGTTGATGACGATGGCGCCCGAAAGTGCGGCGTTCTTCAAATAGCCACGATAAAAGGGAATATCGTGCGAGATGCGGTCCACGATGACGTGGTAGGGCGACGGCTCGGCCATGCGAACCTCGCCCACCGTGGCCAGTTCCGCCTGAATATCCGCCTCGCCCATGGAGTTGATCTTGTCCACCAGCGCCGGTGGAAAGGTCGTCTCCATGCCAAAAATGATCCCAATCTTCTTCACGACTACTCCTTGGCCGATGACACGAGTGACGCGCCACCTCGGTCCGCAATGATGAGGGAAATCCTTGAAACGGCAACGCGCGGCAGGCGCTGCCAGTAGTAATTATTCTAGGCGAAAGCGGCGGGAATTTGTAGAGGCAAGCTGACGCTCTGACGGCTGTCATCCGAAACAAGTCGAGGGATCCGGGACTCCCCTTTCGTTTCTCCCTAAGCGTCGGCGATTGAGTTCACTACTGTTGCATCTGGATCGCCGCCTCCATCGTTGCCAGGACATTGGCCTGATAAGCTTCCTCGCTGCAAGC
>JBKQKT010000463.1:0-2704 GCA_052147365.1 Candidatus Korobacteraceae bacterium
GTTCAGCCGCAGCATGGCAAATGGCCTACCCCGGAATCCGCAGCGCGTTTCCCAGCGAAACGCCCTTCCTTTGATGTGGTGAAGCGCAGCCGCCAGCGGCAGAAGGAGTGGAATCGCGACCACCGAAAGCAGGGTCCCCAGGAAAATGTCCAATGCCCGTTTCCAAACCAGCGTAGCAACGCTAAGTCCGGGTCTAGTTAGCTGGAGAACCGGAAGGCCGCCAAGGTCCATCAGATGAGGATGGGAAAGATAGAGTTCATAGAGTTGGGGCACAAGGCTGACCTTGATGCCACGATCGCGGCAGAGTGCGGTAAGGTTGAGCAGATCGGGTGAAGCGCACTCCTGCAAAGCAAGAATCAATTCATCGACCCGTTGCGCGCAGAGTAAATCCACAGCGCCCAGTGCGCCGGTGCTGACCCCTGGACCAGCGGGCGCAAGTAAAGAACTGGAATCGAAGGTCCCGTCATCCGGCGCCAGGACCCCCACTACCCGGCAAAGCATCTCGGGGTGCCGTTGAATCTTGCGTTCTAACTCCCGCACCAGACGGCCGCGCCCCACAATAACTACGCGGCTCGCGCCGCCATTTCTGGAGCGAGTTCGCAGGATCAAATAGGCTGCAACCCGAATGAGGATAAATCCAGTGAAGAGCAACAAACCAAAGTGAACCAGTGCCAGACGAGAGACATACCTGCGCAGCAAATATCCGCAGGACAACAAAATCAGCATCAGCCCGCCCACGGATAACAACAACTGTGAAACGACCGCCGACAACCGCCAGCCCCCACGGAACCCATCGAGGGATAGAGAACGAAAGAGAAAAGTCCAAGTAATCCAAGTGGCTGCCAGGAACGATAGCAAAGCGGAGGCGGAGACCACCTCGACATGGACCAATTCCACTCCATAGCGCAGCAGCAGTGCTGCGGCCATGGCCAGCGTAGACCACAAGAGATCGCTGATAAGGATCCGGGAAGACAGCTTGCGCTGATTCATAGCAATTGGTTCTGGTTGCTTCCGTAGGAACTCGTCATGCAACCGCTTCATCGTCCGGCCGGGAGATCTTCGCGCGAAGCGCAGTGAAAACTGCGTGCGTGACGCTGAGATGGAGATCTTCGATGACCTGCATATTTTCGGATGGGACGGTCAGGCACAGGTCACAGAGATCCTTCATATCTCCCCCCTGAAACCCGGTTAGTCCTATCGTGAAGGCGCCAGCCTCACGCGCAACCTTCAGAGCTTTGAGAATGTTCGGGGACTTTCCACTGCCACTGATCGCGAATGTCAGGTCGTCGGGGCGAACGAAATTTATCAGCTGTTCTGCAAAGATATCTTCATAGCGCGCATCATTGGCCCAAGCCGTCATCAGTGGCACATTATCGGTAAATGCCAATACTTGAAACCGTTTGCTCGAGCCATTGCTTGCTCCCTTGCCCAGGTCACAAGCGAAGTGCGACGCCAGCGCGGCACTGCCGCCGTTGCCAAATAAATAAATCATGCGGCTCGATTCATACGCCTCCAGGAACGCATTAACGATCTTCTCTATGGTCGCGATGGGCATTTTTCCGATCGTCTGGACAACATCATCAAAGTAATTGTTCAACGCTGTTTGCACGGTCAACCTTTCGCGCTGTGCTGGTCCAAATCGCACAACGTTCTGTTACGGTTAATGAACTGGGTTGCAGGGTGGCTGGTTTACTGGACGCTCGGAAGTCGCTTCAGTTTGTTCGGTCTCGTATCTATGCGGATTTCAGCCTTAGACAGAAGCAGTCAGCACCACGCCGGCATCGCGCATCTGAGCGCGAGCGTCCTCGACTTGTTGGGGTATTCCGCCGACGCTCTCGATCCATTCGCAGAAGTCGTCCAGAACAACGGAAAGAGGACGGCGGGGCTGCCATCCAAGGCGTCTTAACCTTTCGACACTCGAGACACTGTGGCGATTATCTCCGCGGCGGTACTCACCCGACATCTCCACAGTCACGCGGGAAGAAAGCTTCTCTAGCACGGCATGTGCGTAGGCCAGAACACTCATCACTTTGCCGCTGCCGACGTTAAACATCTGGAAGTTTGCTTCCTCTCGTTCCAGCACAAGCATGTTGGCGTCCACCACATCCTGCACGTGCACGAAGTCGCGAGTCTGTTGACCGTCCTCATAAATAATGAGGGGCAGGTCGCGGAGGGCCTGACTGAAAAAAATTCGGCACACGCCAGAGTAGCGGTTGTACAGAGACTGACGGGCCCCCTGAGTGATCGAATAACGGAGGGCGACCGTGGGAATACCATGCAGCCAGCCGAGCCCGAGCGCTGCTTTTTCTCCAGCCAACTTTGAAACCGCGTACTGGTTATAAGGGTTGTTGTGCTCTTCCCGTAACAATTGTGGCTTGGCCGGCTGACGGCAATGGGGACAAAGCAACTCCCAGTCTCCCTGAAGCAGTTGCTGCTGGGACCGCGGTGTCGGGAGAAAGAACCCGTGCTGTGGACATTCGTACTGCCCTTCACCATAGACTGCCTGGGATGAGGCGACTATCACCTTTTTCACCGGCAACCGGTGCTGCACGATCAATTCAAATATCAGGGCGGTACTCACCGCATTCACGGTGAGAAAGCGAGAGAAGTCAGGCATGTAGTCCTGATAGGCCGCCTGGTGAGACACGATATCTATTCCTTGCAGGGCGCACAGTAAACTCTGCTTGTTCGTGACGTCCTCCTG
>JBKQKT010000464.1:0-2712 GCA_052147365.1 Candidatus Korobacteraceae bacterium
TGGTGCGCGACAATGGTTGTGGCATTGACCCTGCCATTTTGCAAGCGGGGAGGGAGGGACACTGGGGGCTCTCAGGGATGCGCGAAAGGGCGGATCGAATTCGTGCCAGATTCTGTGTTATGAGCAGCGCCTCCGCAGGAACCGAGATTGAACTCTCCGTCCCTGGCAATGTTGCCTTTCAAGGCGAGCCCAGTGGCAGGTTGTCATGGTTCAGAAGACACCCCGGAGCTAAGAAAGGAGCCGGCAAATGAAGGACGAAATGCAAATTCGGTGCATGATTGTGCATTTGACGCAGCAAGCAAGTGCATAATCATGATTCGGCGTCATAAACCACACTGTTTCCTGAGTTCCAGCCTCCGTCAGCCGTTCGCCTGTTCGTAGTACTTTCCGTTGACTTCGCTGCCCATAACGGCGAAGTCGCATTTCGAGGTCTCCAGCGGATCGGTCTTGAAGACGAAATCGATCGACGGCACGCGGACCGCGGCTTCGAGTTGCGCATTCGCCTTGAAGCCTTCGAAACGGTACTGCCGACTCGGGTCTTCGTACTTGACCGGTTCGTCGGTGGACTTGAAGACCAGTTTGAAATCCAGGAATGCCGGATTAGTTTCCGCATCCATCGCCGGCCAACGAGGCTGGTCAATGATGGGCACGTTCGTCATCTGGAGCGTGGCCGTTTTTCCATCTGTACTGAACGTCAGGCCGTTTGATGGCACAGGCGTGACCCAATACAGGCCTTCAGGCGAAATGGGCGAATGGAAATCATGGTTCTGGTTCGCGGGGACCGCCGGTCCCTTGAATACGGTGAGTCAGGTATGCGCGAAGATGGCTTGCTGCGCCTGGCGCGCCGCCCAGTACTCGCCCGCCATGTAGCTGTAGTCGGTGGTGGGAGTGCCCCAGCCAAGCCGGTTGCCCTTGTTATCCGTACCCATGCCGTGGAAACCGTTGCAGCGCGCCAGCTTTCCTTTGAAGTGATAGATGCTCGAGAGTTCGACATTCGGCGTGGCGGCCTGATTGTGATTGCCGTTCTTGTCGAGCCAGGGAATCGGGTACGGGCATGAGCCACCATTAGATGGCTCGTGGTTCTGCGGGATGGGAGGAGCGCAGGCGTGCGGCGCGGATTGCGCATCCAGCAGCGCGCTCGGCAGTGAAACCGCCACGGCGGAAGTGACCCCGAGTTTCAGCCAACGCCGCCGCTCTAACTTGAAGCACGAAACCTCATCACGACTCATAGCATATCCTTTTGTGAACTATTCCGAAGCCTTCGTGGCCAATGCTTCGACTACCGCGATATTTTGCAGCAGGTCCGATGGCAGGCCGTGCCTCTCCTGCAAGTACACCGGGCTGTTGTAAGTGACCCAGACCTTGCCGTAAACATCTTCCCAGATCAGAATCTTTAGAGGAAGGTCAATGGCGATACTGGGCGCCGCCAGCATCAGTGGCGTGCCGGCCTTGGGGCTTCCAAAGATCAGCAGCTTGGTGGGAGGCATTTTCATTCCCACTTTCTCCGCCTCTCCGCTATGGTCGACCAGAGCGAACAGGGTAACTCCTTTCGCTTGCAGAATTCCCTTGAGCCTTTCCACCGTCTGGTCCACCGAGTGGCTGCTGGGCGTGTCGATGATCCCCTTGCCCCCGCTGGCCGTCATGGATGTCTCCTCATTTGCAGACTGCGAAGCATTCGCTGCGCCCGGCTCGCGGTAAAAGACGCTTGCACCATCGTTTCGATGCGGTGGACAGATGTGTGCGGTGTCGCCATTGCAAGTTCTTCTATCGAGCGTGCGACGCGGCCTCTTCGATCAGAGCCGCAACTTCCTTCGGCCGGGAGACGTAGACCGAGTGGCTGGCGCCTTGGACTTCGACCTTGTGGCTGCCGGCTCGCGTGGCATACCAGCGTTCGAGGTCGGGGTTGATGGTTCTGTCTGCTCCCGCTACCAGCATCCAGCTCGGTTTACTTCTCCACGCTGGGGTGGTAATGACTCCTCTGAAATTCTCAGCCTTGTTCATCACCTGTGATCGCGCCATGAAGGCCGCTCGTTCCGCCGACAGGTCGGCTGCGAAGTATTCATGAAATTGCGTCGGGTCGAGGTAAGTGAAGCCGTCGGCCGTCTTCTTTATCGCGTTATACTTGCTGAGGTCGCTGGGGAAGCGCTTTCCGTCGTCAGACTCATTCTCTCCAGCGTCTGGCATGTGGGCCGCGATGTACACCAACCCGGCAACCGATGGATCCGTGCCCGCTTCGGTAACTACGGCTCCCCCATAGCTGTGAGCGACCAGAATGCACGGTCCATCCTGTAGAGCAAGGACGCGCTTCGTAGCGGCCACATCTTCCTGGAAGGACGTCTCCGGTTCTTGAACGACGCTGACGTTGAAGCCGTCGTTGACGAGAATGTCGTAAATGCCCTTCCAGCCAGAACCATCCGCCCAGGCCCCGTGAACCAGGACAACATTCCGCACGCGATGGTCTTCGTTGTTGTTCTGCGCTGAGAAGTTCTGCGCTGAGAGGTGCTGCGCTGGGAGCGTGCAGCACGTCAACAGCAATAACGTGATGCCCAGGGACTCAAACATCTCTCGTACTATTCGCACAGGCGCCATCGGACTCATTTGTTGCTCCTCTTTCAGGCTCCTTCAAATCGGGCCCACTATCCATTAGACAGCCTAGTTGCCGCCGACCGCCGCTGTTTCTCCGGAACTCTTCGGCGCCAAACGCAGGTGAAG
>JBKQKT010000465.1:0-3717 GCA_052147365.1 Candidatus Korobacteraceae bacterium
GGTTCTGCGCCACATGCGGCGTCACCCGCAGATTCCGGCACTCTTTCACGAAATCCCGCGTGTCGAACCCTTTGTCGCCGCCCACGGTCACCGGTTGTATGCCGGGAAGCTTCTCCAACATCACCAGCGCCGCGTCGCGTTCCGCCGTGCCATTGGCCTGAAACACTTCGGCGTCCACGATCAGTCCGTTGCGGTTCTCCACCAGCAGGTTCCCGCAGTAACTCAACTTCGACTCTTTGCCCTCGCCTTTGCGCGCCAGCCGCGCGTCAGGATCGGTTTTCGATGCATGCGTCTCATTCGACCTCTGCTCCCCGCGAAAGTTGACGGTGGGATTACCGGGATCGTCCGGCGGAGGCGTAGGCTGCTTGTCTTTCGGTTGAAAACTCTTCGCGCCCGCCCAGGCTTCCAGCAGCGTGCCGTCCACGGTGAAATGTTCGTCGGAGGTCAGCCCCTTTCCCCGCGCCTGCGCTACCACGCGCGCCAGAAACTCCTGGGCCACATCCGCCTCTAGCAGCCGGTCGCGGTTCTTGGTGAACACGGTCGGGTCCCAGACGGCATCGTCCGCGTTCAGCCCCACAAACCAGCGGAACAGAAGGTTGTAATCCATCTCTTCCATCAGCAAGCGTTCGCTGCGGATCGAGTACAGCATCTGCAGCAACTGGGCCCGCAACAGCTTCTCCGGCGCAATCGACGGACGCCCCACGGTCGCGTACATGCCGTCGAACCGCCGCGACAACTGGCTGAGCACTTCGTCCACCATGCCCCGGATAGCACGCAACGGATGATCCTTCCGCACCCGCGCTTCCGGCGACAGATAACTGAAGATGTGATTCTGCTGCTGATCGTCTCCGCGCATGCCTTCTGGTATCACAGTCGGCTGTGGATTAGGAGTAGTTTTTCAGCAGCCTGCTAGCCGGCTTTGCACATTAAAGCCTTCTTGCACAAGGAACTTAGACTCCTGCACAAAACCCTAGTTTCGCTATAGGCAAGAATTTCAGAGAGTTGTCACGTCCCCGTATAGCTTCCGCAGGTGGTCCCCGGACATATCTACGATTGGCTCATACATGAATGAGTTTAAGTGGATATTCTCAGGCGTCATGAGTTGCACTCTGTCTAGCACTTCAATGGCCTTGGTTTCTTTCGGAAATTGCCCCTTAAACCTCGCGAGTAGTTCTTGGGTTTGGTGGGCCGTGATCCCCGCCATAAAAGCAGCATCATTAATCTTGGTGGCCATGAACGATTCCGCTGCAAGGCGGATCGCAATTGCCAGTACGATTTTGCTTTCGAAGCTGTCGCTGGCGGATTGAACGCATGACTGCGCCTGGTCTTTGATGATGTCAACCACCGGTTTCGTGCTGCTCTTAGCCGATGCTCCGTTGACGCCACAGATGTCCTTGTAAATTTTGTTTAGGTCAGCCTCGGTTATCGTGGAGGAATCTGCCTTCCAGTGAAGGAGCGATGTGAGTTTAGAGAACTTCGGATCGCTCTCTCCTGTTGTCATTTCAACCAGATTACGCAAAAACGGAATGGATGCGACCTTCTTCCTCGGGTCTGAAAAGAATGCCTTCTTCCAGTCATTCACGAACACATTTCTTATGCCAGTCGCCTGGTCCAGTGTGATACCAGTGCTACTCTTCGATGCCATTAAGCAGTGTGAATACGGCACAAACCTGCTTTCAACGGTACGGAAGAAATCGAAGTTGTGCGTCATGATGATCTGCTTGAAGCGTGGATCGTCATGAACATCCTTGAGGTACTGAATAATTGCGTACTTATTCTGATAGTCAAAGGAGTCCGCAATATCATCAACGACCATCAAGCTTTCCTGATTCGCTTTCTTTCTGACTTCGATTTCAAAAATAACATTAAGAATATAAAGCGCCCTTTTTTCCCCAGTGCTTAGGCACTCAAGCAGCGCGTCTTTCTTCATCGGTGCATTGTCGGCCCCATCGTGATAGGTAAATCCGAGGTCAATGATGGGGTCGTTGCCCAACATCACCGCGATCCTATTCTTAACGTCCAGTTTGAATGGAACGAAAAAGCGCTCATTGAAAATCTGGATGACCTCTTCCCATTGCGTCCTCTGCTTTGCGGCGTCGGCCTCGATCTCCCTCTGCCGCTTCTGCGCTTTATCGTGCTTAGAAATGAGATCAAGATAAAGATCGTATTTCGCTTTAAGGTAGGATTTCCAAATGTCCTGCTTGAACTTCGTGACACTTGACAACTGCGACAGGAGTTCCGGCTGATCCATCATGTACTTCTGAAAATCGCGAAGCGTCTCGTTTTTCTCTAAAACGACCCCAAGTTTGTCGAACTGCTCCCGCAATTTCGGGTCCTTGAGAATCGCTTGCTTTTCCTTTGCGATTACGGCCTCTAATTCCTTCTGGGTGTGAATCTCCAACGGTTTGTCAGCGTTAAGGTAGACCGAGTGCTTGGCGTCAAAGAAGCCGTTCTTTGCTAAGCTCTTTGCGATTTGACCGGCATTGTAGTAATCAAATACCCCCTTCTTGAAGAACAGTGAAGCAGCGAGAAGCTCGTTGTACCGCCTAACGTAATCGTTCAGCGCACCCCTTACATCTTGCGTGCCGAGAATGGCTAGCACCTTTTCGTCAAATATCCTGTCATATTCAATTTCGGCAAAAGGCGCGTCAGTCTGATTTTCCAGCTCTTTCGTAATGCGCTGCAGTGCGGTGTAGAAATTGTCAGCAGTGAACGCGGTGGTTATTTCATCCTCAATCGACTTCTTGGAATGGGATTGTTCTCTGAGTGCCTTGAGTAGGGCTTCTTTTGCGTTGTCAATCTCGCCGTAAATTTGCTCATATTCCTTGCGGAGTTTGGCGTCCAAAAGCAGGGTTGATGTTTGCTCGCTATGCCCAAATTCTTCGTCGTAGGGCAGAACGACAAAAATACTCTCCTTGGGCAACTCCTTGCCGTTCTCATCCGTGATCTTTCTCGTAGGCTTTCGCGCTGGGAATATACGATCCATCGACGCCGCACCAGTCGCCACATCGCGAAAGGTCTGCGCTAAAGAAGATTTCATTGCCCCGTTTGGAGCATAAATGGCAAAAACCCGATCTTGGGAGAAATCGAACTGTTTCTTTAATTTCTTGATTCCGTAGCAGTTTACGAGATCAACAGACACGCGATCCATCACCATCCTCCGGGGATCGACTAGCATACATCACCTCCGGATCGGATTCAAAGACTCGGGCGCGGCATGCTAGGACACTAACCCGGAATGCCGGGATCGGGCCACAATCCCCTGAAATGTCTCTACGTTGGTGCCACCTTCCCTATCTGGCTCTCCGCTTGGGCGCATATGGTAATTAAATAGCCACCGTCCAGAACACCACGCCCCTGCACAAAAACCCTGCAAGCTGCACAAGAATCAGGCATTAGGGATGCCTTTCTCCAAAAAGCCCCCTCTAGCCTTCCAACAATCTCAAGCGGTAGGCTGCGCCATCGTTCCCCCTCTTCGACCTCTTCCGGGTGGACGCCGCTTGGCCGCGGCTCGGACGGGCGTTTCGGACTGCGCCGGTTTCGCGCCAAACCGGAAACCAGCAGCGGTTTGTCACGAACCGCGCTATTCACTCACGCCCTGCCACCCTCCCCCGGCCTCCGTTCTGTCCCTTCGCCAGCATCGTCTTGTTTTTTCTCGCTGCCGCTCAAGTGAAAGAAAAAACAAGCCGACACCGGCAGAAGGGAAAAAACATGAAA
>JBKQKT010000466.1:0-2857 GCA_052147365.1 Candidatus Korobacteraceae bacterium
ACAAGCTGCCGCCCGGACATCTGCTGGAATTCGAGAACGGCAAGATCAGCGTGCGCCAGTATTGGGACCTGCCGTCCTACGATACTTATTTCCCCAAGACCGAAGAAGAATGCCTGGAAGAGCTGGAACGCCGGTTGTTCGAGGCCACGCGAATCCGCCTCATTTCCGACGTCCCGCTGGGTGCTTTCCTCAGCGGCGGAGTCGATTCCTCCACCGTTGTGGCCATGATGGCCCGCGCCAGTGCCGGCCCCGTCAAGACCTTCAGCATCGGCTTTACCAAGGACGATTTCAACGAGGCGGACTATGCCCGCATCGTCGCCAGGAAATTCGGCACCGATCATCACGAGATGATCCTCGAGCCCGACGTGGTTCAAACCGTCGAGCATCTGACCAGTTCGCTCGAAGAGCCCTTCGGCGATTCCTCCATGCTGCCCACGTATTACGTGTCGCAGATGGCTCGCAAGCATGTGACCGTGGCACTTTCCGGTGACGGCGGCGACGAAATCTTTGGCGGCTACGACCGTTACCGCATCCACGCCGACCGCCGCATTTTCGAGCACATTCCCGAGTGGGCGCGCAGGTTCTTCCGCGACCAGATTCTTCCCCGCCTTCCCCACACCATGCGCGGACGCAATTTCAGCTATAACGTCTCGTTGCCCTGGCAGGAGCGCTACGTGGATGGGCTGTCGTTCGTGCCCGCCTTCGAACGCGACCTGCCGCTGCTCTCCGATGGCTTCCGCGACGTCCTGCGCCGCAGCGAAGATCCCGGCAACGCTCTGCGCCGCTACTTCACTGACAGCCCGGCCAAAGACCCGGTCAGCCAGCTTCTCTACGTCGACACCAAAACCTATATGGTCGGCGACATCCTTACCAAAGTGGACCGCATGAGCATGCTCAATTCGCTCGAAGTTCGCGTGCCCATCCTCGATTACGAACTGGTGGAATGGGCTGCCGGTCTGTCGTCCACCTGGAAGATGCGCGGCCGGCAGCAGAAGTACATCCTGTTGAAGCTCGCCGAACGCGTGGGGGTTCCGCGGGAAGCGCTGTATCGCAAGAAGCGCGGCTTTTCGCTGCCCCTCGTACACTGGATGCGGAACGAACTGAAGGAAATGCTGATGATCCTTGTGGATTCCCGGACGCTGCAACGCGGTTACTTCGACCCCTCTGGCATACGCCGACTGATGAATGACCACTTATACGGTGGCAGGGAATTGAGCGCACGACTCTGGCGCCTGCTGATGTTCGAGCTCTGGCATCGCAATTTCCTCGAGAAGTTCATCAAACCCGCGGGATTGTTTTCTCTTCCCATAGTCGCCGATTCGAGGCGCAAAGCACAGAATGTGACCGCAGCGCTGACTTCCGTGCCGGTGGGAGAGTGACTTGGTGGAACTTAGGGGCACTCCCAGCCAGGGCCGGAGTCATTCTGCCAATCAGCCCGTCCACCTGTTTCTGATGACCAATAACTTCGAGACGGGGGGGTCGGAACGCCAGTTTGCCCTACTGGCGCAGAACCTGCGCAGCGAGCAATTCCAGGTTCACCTGGGCTGCGTCCGGAAGCAAGGTCCCTTCGCCAATGGATTCGGAGAGGTCCCCGAGTTTCGGCTTGGAGGCAGCCTGTTCGGGTGGACGTCGTGGCGCACTCGCTTGCGCTTGAGCCGGAGTCTGCGACAGCATCATATTCAAATTGCTCATGCCTTCGATTTTTATACCAACCTGACGCTGATTCCGGCAGCCCGGTTCGCCCGCGTGCCGGTCGTGATCGGCAGCCAGCGCCAGCTCGGCGATCTGATGACTGCGAGACAGTCTCGGGTACAGGCAGCCGCATTTCGCTGGTGCGACGCGGTGGTCTGCAATTCACGCGCCGCGGCGGATCGTCTGGCAGCGGAAGGGCTGTCGGCCGATAAGCTCTTCGTAATCGGCAACGCGCTTCCCGAGGAGGCCTTTGCCCCCGTGCCCGCGGCATTACCCCGAAGACCCGGGAGCTTGCGTGTCGGCATGGTGGCGCGTATGAATGCGCGTTACAAGAACCACTCGGGATTCCTGCGTATCGCGAAGCGAATCAACCAGCAGATGCCAGATGTCGAGTTCGTCCTGGCGGGAGACGGTCCGCTTCGCGAGGAAGTGGAACGGGAGGCACAGACTCTTGGTATCGGGGAGCGCGTGGTCTTTCTGGGAGATCGCCGGGACATTCCTGCCGTCCTGGCGTCGATGGATGTCGCCGTGCTCACGTCCGACTCTGAGGGCCTCTCCAACGTTATTCTGGAGGCCATGGCGGCAGGATTGCCGGTGGTGGCCTATCGCGTCGGCGGCAATGCGGAACTGGTGAACGAGAAGCACGGAGAAATCGTCCCTGCTGCCGACGAAGAAGGATTCGCGTCGGCAGTCGAGCGGCTGCTGAGTGCGCCTTCGCTGCGCGCCCAGCTCGGCCACAACGCTCGCAAATTCGCGGCCGATAATTTCGGTCTTGAAAGCGTTCTTGCCCGGTACGAAGACTGTTACCGAACCCTGCTGGAAAAGAAAGGTGTGAGGAACTCACTGGCGACATGGCGGGCGGCAACCGAAGCTCGAAGAAACGGCTGAAGGTCGCCATCGTGGCGCCCAGTCTGAAGTACGTCGGTGGACAGGCGGTCCAAGCCGACCTGCTGATGCGTCTTTGGCAGGACGACCCGGACGTGGAGATGAGCTTCATCGCCGTGGACCCTCCGCTGCTCCCGGGCTTGGCCTGGGCCGAGCGCATTCGAGGATTGCGGACGATCCTTCGGGAGCCGCACTACTTTCTCGATCTATGGCGCGGGCTGCGGGACGCGGACGTCGCTCATATTTTTTCGGCTTCCTACTGGTCGTTCCTGCTCGCGCC
>JBKQKT010000467.1:0-2501 GCA_052147365.1 Candidatus Korobacteraceae bacterium
CACCACTTTTCCCGGATGCCTTCCGAAATCTTGGCGCCGGGCCGGTTGTAGCCGTAGAACGGGAGCGTGATGTCCTTGTAAAACTGCGCCCGATTTTTCGTAAGTTCGGCCCGGAGGCCGTCAAAGACCGAGATCGGCAGGCCACCGGGATTCTTGTCCGTCTTCACCATAAGCGGCGGCACCGAGCTGATAAGCACCGCCATACCGACACGTTTTGAGCCATGACGCCCGATGTAACGGGCAACTTCCCCTCCGCCAGTGGAGTGGCCCACATGGATCGCATTCCTCAGGTCGAGCTTTTCAGTGAGGGCCGCGAGATCGTCGGCGTAGGTGTCCATATCGTTACCATCCCAGGTCTGGGTGGAACGACCGTGCCCTCGGCGGTCGTGCGCGATGACGCGATAGCCATGCTGGCCGAAGAACAGCATCTGAGCGTCCCAGTCGTCCGCCGTGAGTGGCCAACCGTGGCTGAACACCACCGGTTGTCCTTTGCCCCAGTCCTTGTAACAGATGGTAGTGCCGTCTTTCGTTGTGATTGTTGCCACGAAATGCTCTCCTTTTGGAATCGAACTGCGTGAAAATCGGGAAGATTCCACGGATTACTTTTCTTGCGTCCCGACGTAACCCGCTTTGCGGGGTTTTTGCAGTAAATATATTGCGGTCTCGCATGAATGAACGCATCACGAAATGCAGTGCTTTTTTGCTACCTCACAAGGCGGAGGGACGGATAACCCATTTGGGGTAGCGGCCCATGGATCTGCGCCGAGCGAAGGATGCTTGGACCCAACAGCGCGGAACGAAACCTGCAAGGGGTCAGGATTTCGATGATGGCGAGCCATTAGGAATGATGATCTCGCGGCGTCCGAAGAGGCGGGCATCAAGCGAAAAGGCCCCCGGACCGAGGCACACCAGAGCGGCGACAATAGCGGTCCCCAAAGCGGCCGTCAGCTTGGCTTCAAACAATTCCAGGCTCGGAGCCGGAAACCACGAAAACGCGCTACCCACACAGAACAACACGGCCAGCGCGCCAGCGAGCGGCGTTAGATACCCAATCAAAAGCAACAGGCCATTCGCGACCGTCAGTAGCCCAACCGCCAAAGTCAGGAATCCCAAGCCATCCCGATCGACCAGGTAGGCAGCGCCCTGTACAAGAAGAACGATGCCCGCCGCGGCTCGAAGTAGCAGAAGACCGGCTCCGGGTAACCCATCCGGGAACGAGGGAAATACGCTTTGCAACTTCGGCCTCCTGGATGCCGTCCTCAGAATAGAAGGTTCACTTACAGAATGAATCCCCATTGCTTGGAATCTTTTCATACCACTTTCGAGGTAGCAGCTATTTCTTTCATCGCAACATCGGACGGGAGATCTCTCCCGCTCCAGTGGAACGCCAGAGCGCCTTGCTGATTCCTTCCTTGAAGCGATGACATCCAAGAATTCGAGGTCGAGCACCCGGTGCCTACCCGCTAGTCACAGCCTGCTGATCAGGGCGTCGCTTTAGCGATGCCGCAAATCCTTCGAAATCAACCGCCCCTTTAGGGGCTGAGGGCCGAATACTGACTTTTTCCGCAGCCTCTTCAGCCGTGCCGTAAGCGTCGTATTTTCATTGCGGCTTTAGCCGCTGAGGGGCGGCAATTCTCAAACTGCACCACTACCAGCCAGACCAGCGGAGCGTGACAGAACACAATGCGGTATGATATTTCCCCAAACCGGGGAACCAAAGACTCAGCAATGGGCTAAACATATGCACCGAATTTTGGACCCGATCGAACTCAACCGCGATCCCCGGATCTCTCCCATACGAATTCTCTATCTTGAAGACGACCCCAAGGATGCAGAGCTGGTTCAGGCAACCCTTGAAGCCGAAGATATCGCCTGTGATGCAACCCGGGTTGAAACTCGGCCTGAGTTCTCCGCTTTACTCGTGCGAGGTGGCTTTGACTTGATCCTCGCGGACTATACGCTTCCCTCGTTCGACGGCATTTCTGCACTGAAAATTGCCAGGAAAATCCGTCCTGACGTGCCATTTATCTTCGTTTCCGGGACCCTGGGCGAAGAAGTCGCTATTGAAGCGCTCAAGTTGGGGGCAACGGATTATGTCTTTAAGATACGACTTTCAAGAATTCTGCCTGCGGTGCAGCGAGCATTGCGCGAAGCCGAAGAGAAGACCCAGCGCAAGCGGGCCCAGGAGGCGCTCCGCCACAGTGAGACTTACTTGGCCGAAGCGCAAAGGCTCAGCCATACCGGCAGTTTCGGCTGGCACGATTCGAGCGGAGAAATTTACTGGTCCGAGGAGACGTTTCGGATATTCGAATTCGAGCCGTCAACCCAACCCACCTTGGAACGGCTATTCGAACGCATTCATCCGGAAGACAGGCAATTCGTCCGGCAGATAATCGATTCCGCCGCACAGGAGAGAAAGGATTTTTATTTCGAACATCGGCTGCTCCTGCCGGATGGCTCAGTCAAGTACGTCCGAGTTGTGGGTCATCCAAGAGAGGAAT
>JBKQKT010000468.1:0-3145 GCA_052147365.1 Candidatus Korobacteraceae bacterium
CTGGTAACCAAAACCGCGTCGCTCTTGTCGGCCGCCTTCATGGAAATCGGGTTCTTGGCCTTCACTTTCTCGATGTTGTGGTTCTTGTTGAGCATGGGCGTGATGACCATGAAGATGATGAGCAGCACCAGCATCACGTCCACCATGGGAGTGACGTTGATGTTGGAATTGACCTTCTTGCCTTCTTCGCGTTTCGCTAATGCCATCGCGTTCAACCCCCTTCACGCCGGGCCAGGCGCAGAACGAACTGCGCTGGGCTTCCAGCTACCGGCGGACGCCCCGCTTCTTCAGGAAATAGTCGATCAGCTCGCTGGAGCTGTTATCCATTTCCACGTCGAAAGCTTCCACCTTGTTGGTGAAGTAGTTGAACATCATCACGGCCGGAATCGCGACGAACAGCCCAATGGCGGTGGTCACCAGCGCCTCGGAAATACCGCCGGCAACGGCGCCCAGACCTGTCGCCTTCTGCGTCGAAATCTCCTTAAAGGCGTTTAGAATGCCGACCACGGTGCCGAACAGTCCGACGAACGGAGCGGTGGAACCGATGGTGGCAAGGCCGCCCAGTCCACGTTTTAGTTCGGCGTGAGTGATGGCTTCGGCGCGCTCCAGGGCGCGCTTGGAGGCTTCAATCTGCTCACCCGGGATGTCGGCGGAATCGCCGTGGGCCTTGAACTCCTGCAGACCAGCGGTGACGACCTTGGCCAGGTGGCTCTTCTTATTGCGCTCGCCAACCTTGATCGCTTCTTCGATCTTTCCTTCGCGCAGGGCGCCGGCTACGGCGGGGGCAAAGGCACGAGACTGCTTGCGGGCGGCGCTGAACGCCATCGCGCGATCGATCATCACGCCAATCGACCATCCTGACATGATGAACAGAATGACGACGACGATCTTCGCCAAAATTCCCATCTGTCTCCAGAGGGAAACGGGGTCCCAACCCACGCTGGCTTCCTGAAAAATCCAGGCAGCAGCCGAGGGTACGTGGCTGAGAGCGTAGGTTGCAATGTTAGCTAGGAACATGGGTTTGACTTTCCTCCTCCGAACTCTTGGTTACGGCAGACCAAACTTGGTACTACTTGTAATTCGAACTTCCCGGCCTAATTCCCTTCCCCGCGAGTCGCCGGCTTCAAGACCGCAACTCGAGGATAAAGGAAATCACAATTAAGAAAGCAATCGCGGGCCAGGGGACCGCGCGCTATCTCACGCTCAGATGCGCAAAGTGGCCATCTGGTAACTTTTACCCACCCGATAACGTGAAGTTCACGTTGATCGTGGTTTCCACTTCCACCGGCTCGCCGTTCAGGTAATAAGGCTTGTAACGCCATTGTTTCACGGCTTCCAGGGCGGACCCAGTCAACATTGGGTGGCCGCTCACCACGTGCAGGTTCTGGATGGTGCCGTCTTTACCAATTAGCGCCTGCAGCACGACCGTACCCTGAACGCGAGCCTGGCGGGCAAGCGGCGGATAAGTCGGCTGCACCTTGTGAATCAGCAGGCCCTGCGATACGCCCTGGGACACCCGTACACGCGTGGGAGTGGCCGCCTTGGGCACGGTGGCCGGAACATTGCCGATCACGCTACCCAGCACTCCACCCATGGCCCCCCCGGGAACTCCTCCCGGGACTCCGCCCACCACACCGGCTACACCGGTGGAAGGCGGTGGCTCATCCTCTTTAATCATCTCGATTTTCTTAGGGATGGCCGTGGGTGTACGCAGCTGCCCGTTGTCCAGTTCGGTCTGCGGCTTTGTAATGTGAACAGGAGCGGCAGCCGGCGGAGGCGGTGGGGGTGGTGGCGGCGGAGGCGCGACCAGGAACGTCATCAACTGCTGCTTCGGCAGCGCCTCGGTGAAGATCAACGGCAGCAACACGAGGATGCCAATAAACAGGACCTGCAGGACAAATGAGACCGCGGTGGTGGCGCCTTGCTTGGATTTGAGCTTGCCCCCAGATTCCACGAGACTGTCTTCAAACATGGCCTGTTCTCCGTCGTATACCTTTTATTACTTAGACACCGGATCTGCGATTTTTGCTCCCTGAACTCGGCTGACGCTCCAAAAAACGGCAGCGTCGCTGAACACCTCGCTGCGCGGGCTGACTGCCCTCCAATTGCGACCCGAAGTATACACCCCAGCAAGCAAATTGCACACCGCGTCGCACGACCGCATCTCCAGCTTTTCCACAATCAGCCAGAAACCGCAGGACCTTAGACGGTTACGCCTTCACTTTCACCTTCTCGCGTGCCTTATTCCGGGGAGCGGCCATGCTGCGGGCCACCGCCTCGCCAGCCCGTCGCGCCCGCCAATCCTGGTAAGCCACGAGCATGGGCGCCGCGACCGCAATCGAGGAGTACGTTCCGATGAGGATGCCGATCACCAGCGCCAGCGAGAAGCCGCGCAGAACCTCGCCGCCGAAGAGATAAAGCGAAAGCACTGTCAGAAACGTCAGTCCCGAAGTGAGGATCGTCCGGCTCAACGTCTGGTTGATGCTCTTATTGACGATGTCGGCAAGAGGCTCGCGGCGCAAGAGCCTGATGTTCTCACGGATACGGTCGAAGACAACGATGGTGTCGTTCATCGAGTAGCCGATTAGCGTCAGGATTGCCGCAATGACCGTCAGGCTGATTTCTTTATTCAACAGGGAAAAGAAACCGACGGTGATGATGGTGTCGTGGAGGCACGCCACAACCGCGCCTATGCCGTAGATCATCTCGAACCGGAACCACAGGTAAACCAGCATTCCGCCTAGTGAGTACAGGGTCGCCATGACTGCTTGATGGCGCAGCTGGCCGCCCACCTGTGGCCCCACAATCTCCACATTACGCACCACGAAGTCGGAGGTATAGAAACCCTCCTTCAGCGAACTGACCACTTCGGCAGGGACGATGCTGCGCAGGTCATCCACAGAGTTCAAGACTCCGCCATGCTCCTTGTTGCGAAAATCTTCGATCTTCTGCGCTATGGCATGGTATTGGGTAGCCGCGTCGGTGCCCACATGCAGCGGGTCTTTTTGCAGAAGATACTGCTCCAGCGTTGGAGTCCCGCTGTTGTTCAGGTCCTGCTTGCCGGCATTATCGGTATTCTGCGTCTGCAGCGCCTGGATAATGACATTCTTCCCGCGATCGAGGGCTGCCTCGCTGGTTTCCTGCA
>JBKQKT010000469.1:0-2679 GCA_052147365.1 Candidatus Korobacteraceae bacterium
GCGAGCTTCTTGATTTTTCTGCCGACCTTGAGTAGCCAAACCACGTTTTCTATAAGCATCGATTACAACGGGGGTACATGCAAGCAGAACGGTTCGACGGGGGTCATTGACGTAGATTTCGGTTCGGATGTCCGTTATCAGAGCCCGACGACCGTAAGTTACTTTCAAGTTCAGTTTGCGACATGTGCATTTAGTAGCTGCCCTGTCACCAGCCCTACAGGAGCGCCGAAGGATGCTGGTGTGCCGCCTTCTGCCGGCACCTTCTACTACAGCACGGTCACTATCGGCAATCAGACTTGCAACAATCCGCCCGGCTCGTTTGGCTTACACGTAAAGCCGGGGCCAATAATGAAGTAATTCCGCCGCTTGCGGTCCCGGATTAGGAGGAGAGCTGCATGACCACTATGGAAAAGACCTTCGCCTTCGGATTGCCGGTCGTGGCGCTGGTGCTCGGCTTGCTTGGTTGCCAGCAGGAAAACCAGGGAAAAAAGCTGCCAGGGACCGCTGCGTTCACGTCGCCGCCGAGAGTGGTTGACATTGCGACAATCGCTGGGACGAGTAATTGTTCTGCTACTCCCCAACATCCATTCATGGTTCTCACGGACCAGAACCTGGTTTACTTCAATGCGGCGGACTACAACCCGTCGACTGGGACACCGGTGTACTGGGTGGAATTTGGCACTAACGCCTGCGTCAGCAATCCGACTGACTCTGGAAATAATTACAGGGTTCCGGCAGCACCCGGAGGAAGCCTTCCGTACGGTTATTCCCGACCCTATGCCGCGACCGCTGCGACAGAGACTGACATAACGTACATCGTCTGCTTCGATTCCACAGTCACGCCTCCGCCCAAGTGTTCGAACGGGCCAAGCATGGATGGTTTGCACGTTAAGCCGGGTCCTTAGGGTGCCTGGACGATAGCGCGGAATTGCAGGTTCTGCTGCAAGCCAGCAAAATCGGGGGTGTCGCGAATGACGCTGCGCGAGTAGCCGGCGTCAACGGCCTTCTTCAGGGAAGAGAGGGCCTGCTCCGCCTCCTTGAAATGGTTGTAAACAATAGCGGCGCGGAATAGCACCTCTCCCTTGTTGGGTGCGACCTTCATCGCCCGTTGCAGATAGTCAAGCGCTGACTGGCGGTCCCCGGCCATAGCGGAGTACTCGGCGAGATAACCGAGAGTATTGTCATCCCGGGGATTGACTTCGAGCTTGGGTACGCCAATGGAAATTGCCCTGCGATAGGCGGCCGCGGCTTCGCTCCTGCGGTCGCCACTCCAATACAACGCATCGCCCAGGTTCCCCCAGTTGAGCCAATCATCCTGATCGATCTTCAGCGCCTGTTGCAAGGCGGCGATTGCGTCGGGGAAGCGGCGCATCAGGGTGTAGGTGTAGCCCAAGTTACCGTAGGCATCTGGGCTGGGCCGCAGATCGAGGGAGTGCTTGAAGGAGTCGATGGCCTCCTGATAGCGCCCTTCCATGACGTAGGCAGCCCCCAGATTGAAGTACTCAAGATAGTTGCCGGGTGCAAGTTGGGTGGCCTGGAGAAATGCCGCGGCGGCATCCGCATAGCGGTTCTGGCCGAAATAGAACGCACCCAGCCAACTGTAGACAGCCCAATAATTGGAGCGCAGTGCAACGGCCTTCTTGTAAGTGGCCTCGGCGGCAGTGAAGTTATTTAAGTTGGTATAGACGTCAGCCAGCCCGCGAAGAGCGTCTTCGCTGGTGGGCTCTGCCTGCACCGCCCGCTGGAACTCCTCAACCGCCTGGTCGTACTTACCAGTCCCGTTGTAGAGCCGGCCCAGGCAGATATGACCTTCCACGAGGTCTGGATTCAATTGCAGAGCTTTCTCGCAATTGTGCGAGGCCTTGGCCACCCAGTCGTTAGCCTTGGAGAATTCCTCGAATCCAGCCCAATACGTGTTGCCCAGCGCCGCGTAACCGAGGGCGTAGTTGGGATCAATCCTGGTCGCCTGAGTGAACGCTGCGATTGCATTGTCGATGTCCTCCGGCTTGTTGAATTGCTGGAGGTAGCCACGCCCCCTGATGTAGGCCTCGTAGGCTGCGGGCTGCGTATCGCGGTGCACATTTAATTGGCGCCGCTGCTCCGGTTTGATCTGCGCCGGGAGCATGTCCAGCGTTTCGCTCACCACGCGGTCCTGTAAATCGAACGCGTCACTGGCGTCGGCCGTGATGCTGCGGGCTGCGATTTGCCGGTGGGTCCTGGAGTCCACCAGGTAACAGTTGACGCGGACTGTCTGGCCTGAGCGCTGCAAACTGCTCTCCAGGACGTAGTCGGTGCCAAACTCGCGATGCGCGTCCTCTGCGGTCTTGACGCCATGATCGCGCAGATCGCGCGGGGAGACCACCTGAATGGAGTCGCCGTCACTGGCTTGGGCAAGCTTGGCGGTAAGGGTCTCCATCAGTCCCATGCCTAAGGCCCCGGTGGCCGGATCTTGGCCCACGGCATCGAAAGGCAATACGGCCAGGATCCTCTGCCGATCCGAAGCTGCCTGTGGCCACCAGCGCTTGACCAGGTAGCCAACCGCAAATCCCACCAGCAAAACTCCCAGAATCAGCGCTATCTTTCTGCGCCAGGGTTTGCGCACAATCTCGAGCACCTGTGTGTGGCGCAGTCCGGCCGTGGACAACTCGTCGCCCGCAAGAATCCGGGCAAGGTCGGCCC
>JBKQKT010000470.1:0-5678 GCA_052147365.1 Candidatus Korobacteraceae bacterium
CTCGGGCAACCGAAACAAGCGGGCGACCAACAAAGACACTACGGCTGCGACGGCGGTCCTTGCGGAGTGAGTAAAGGATGCTGGGTTCTCTTTCGCGATGAGGTGTTTCCACAATTGGTTAATCGCCATCTGATTCACCTGCCTTGCATTGGCGGACAACGCTCCTGAATGTCTGGATTTTACCCAGCGCACAGCCAGCTTCAATCATTGCGAGGAATAATCCTTTGGCGCCGGTCTTCCGGCTTGCGAACGAGTCTTGGCCCGTTGTGAACCTACCCATCGCAGGAGTTCGCATAGAGCTGTGACAGCAACCCACCCGCAATCGCAAGCCACTGAAAGGCTTAAATTTATCGCTGCGCAAAGCTGCTAACCGGTCGGCACCCTGCCGGCCCCTCAGCGGACCTCAGAGGACGTTTGGAAGAGTGGTGCGACTCAACTGCAGACATCAGCCGTATTTACAGAGGGCCAGGTGCTCCTAGCGCTTGGCCTCTTGCAGTTCGCGTGAGCTTTCCGGAGAGATCGTGCTCATTTCGAGCACGATGATGCCCGGCCGCTTCACCGCAAGAATTCCCTCAGGGCCGGTATAAACGCTCTGGACCGCTTCATCGTTGGTCAGGCAGGAGAGAATCACATCGACACTCTGGGCCAGTGCAAGGACGCTCTTCGCAACCAGCTCTTGTGCCTTGGTGGGGTCAAGGTCGTAAACGGTGAGGTGGTACCTGTGATCGAGCAGGCGATATGCGATCCGGCTCCCCATGTTACCCAGGCCAATAAATCCGAGTTTCGTTTGATCTGCCGTAAGACGCTTTATAATGTCTCCTTTATTTCGAAATCGTGAAGCTTATTGTGACGGCGCTTTTCCCTGCTGCTTTTGCAGGCTGGCGATGCGGTCTGCGAGTCCCAGCGTCTTCAATACCCCAGGGTTTGCTTCGTCAACCGCGAGCGTCTCATGGCAGGTGTCGCAGTCCTGCGGGATGGTCATCTTCTTATCGGATGTGGAGTGCGATCCATCATGGCAGCGGAAGCACCCCGGGAAGTCGGTATGTCCGAGATTGTTGGGGTATGTGCCCCAGGTGACCTTGAGATCGGGAAACACGTTCCGGTTGTAGATGGCTGCGACTTCACCCCCGGCGTTGGAGATGTCCCCGGAGCGCTGGGATGAGATGGCCGGATAGGTCTGCTGATAGAAACGAGTTAAGGATGCCGGGATAAGGCGTGAGGCCTCGTCGTTGCTCGAATACTTCGCCTTGAGCAGTTCGACGGCTTCCTTCTTGATGAAGGGCAGGGTTGGAGAAATGCGTCCCAGCCCCATGGCGTTGTCCACGGCGCGCTCTGGCAACTCAAACGTGTGGGTCGGACGGTTATGGCAGTCAACACACTGCATCACCTGGCGGGGCAGATTCGCGACCGACTGAGTGGTTGAGCCATCCGCGAGAAATGTTCGAGTCTCGCCAGTGCTCTGATTCCTGTACTCGACCCAGGGAATGGTCTGGCGTTTTGGGTCGGCGTTGGCGTAACGGATTTCAACTCCAGGACCCATATGTTTCCCGTGAATGCCGCCAAGATCTCCTCCGCCGGTGAGCATCATCAAAACCGTTTGCGTCTGGGTGTTGGCCGCGTCGTCTTGGAAGTGGAAAAGCACGCGCAGTTTGGCGGAGTCAAACTTTTGCGGCCAGTGGCACTGTTCGCAAGTGCCGCGGGAGGGGACCAGGCGGTTGCTTTCCATGGCCGATTCGATTGGGTATTGGACGCGGTGGAAGACTACGTCCCTCAACTGCCGGGTACCAGCCATCTTGCTTTTCACCCAGCCCTCCGCGCCTGGGGCAACGTGGCAATCCACGCATTCCACGCGTGCGTGCGGCGAGTTCTCGTGGGCGGCGAATTCCGGTTTCATGACGTGGCAGGTCTGTCCGCAAAACTGGGGCGTCTCCATATGCTCCACAGCGCGGTATGTGCCCTGGGTCCCAATGATGATGTTGGCTGCACTCGTCACAGCGAAGAAAATCGCGAGCCTGCGAGTGAAGGCTCGCCGGTCGGTGCTCACCAACAGCTCTTGCTCCTCGCGTGCGATGCGCCGCCGAGCGAGGAAGACCCCGAGCGCGATCAATACCAGTCCCAGGATAAAGATAACTGGGATGACAACAAAGACCACAATGCCGATGTATGGGTTGCTGGCATGGCCTCGAAGCTGGGTTGGCAGAACGAACAGCCAGGAGAAGCCGGCGGTGGTCACTAGCGCCACGCCCAGCATGCTGACCCAGTGACTGAAGAGCAGTACGAGTATGGGGCGTTTTGGATCGTCGCTCATGGCTTCTTCACCCTGACGGCCCGGAATTCTGATCAGACATCCCTATTGAAGGTGTTCGGCAGCCTCGCGACTTTCGCGAGGCAAGTAGACTCGCTCGCACGTGAGTTCCCCATCATGGCAATGCCATACCCTGGTCGCATACCAGCGACGCTCCTGATATCCGCACGTCTGCACAGTATATTTGTTATTCACGGTCTCGAATTCGGTTTGCATTAGATTACGTTCTTGTAACCAGACTTCGTAGAATCGGAAAAAGGGGAAGCGGACGAGAGGGTTTCCTGTGCAACCGTGGCAGCCTTCTTCGCAAAGTCGTCGGTAGCTCTAAGGTTGTCGCCGATGAGCCGCACTTTTCCGGTGATGTCGCGCTCGGAAAATGGCGGCGGTGGAATGGTTCGTAGGCAGTCAGGATGGCTGCAGTCCATCGCCGGCGAATCCCCGGGTCAGGCAACGAGCTGTTATGTTCCACCGCCATATCTAACGCGTATCGCTTCGCTTCATCTGACATTTGTACTTCCGATTTGTTAAGAGCAACTGGGTTGCCAATCGCCTGGTAGGACGGGGCGTTTGCAAGTGGCTGAAATGGGTGAGCTATCGAGATCTTTCCATAACGAGATATAGGGCCAAAGTGCCGAAGTGCCAGCCAGGATTGGCAGGTGGGCGCCATTGTTATGAATAGCCACGCGAATAAAAGCGGCGCCCACCCTTTGCGTGGAATAAACTCTGTAAATCATCTCGTAGAGTCCGATGCCTGTCCTGGGGGAGCAATTACAGGCATCGGACGATAGCCGAACTATCCAATTGTCTACGAGCCGAACACTTACCATCTAGGAACCTGCCGGCGATGAACCTGCTTGCAGTGAACCTTCTTGCACTCCTTTTTCTTGCACTCCCTTGTTGACCAGTACTTTGACCTCGACCCGGCGATTCAGGGCGCGCCCCTTAGCGTCGGAGTTGTCGGCGACGGGATGAGTCTCTCCATAGCCCGCGGGTACCACAATTCGCCACATGGGAACGCCGGCGTTTTCGCGCAGATACTGGGCGACGACCGCTGCCCGTTCTTCGCTGAGCCTCTGGTTGAATCGCGCGCTGCCTGTACTGGAGGTATAACCCGCGATCTCGATCGCGTATCCATTGATGTTCGAATTGGCAGAAATAAGCTTGTCTAGAGCCGCCCTGCCGGCCTCGGTCAGCCTATAGCTGCCCTCGGCAAAGTAAACTCCTGTCTGGTCCACGGGCACGTAGTCGCCCAGGTCCGACACCCGCTGGTTTACAGCCTGAACAGCAACAGTATTCGCGGCTGCTGCCGCACCCGCCGTCTGTGCCGTCGCTACTCCCTGGTCCGCCGTAGACTGAGCCTTGTTGGCCGATGACTGCGCCGTGGCCGCGTTGTCCAGTCCCTGATCGGCCGTAGTCTGTGCCCGGCCAACTGCTGCCTTGTTGTCCATGATCTGTTGTTGCTGGGCGACGGTAACCGCAAATACATCGGGATTGAACTGGATCTTTTTGGCCTCAAGCTGCCCTTCGGCATTCCTGACGCCTTCTGCCTTGACGGTCAAGCCCGGCACCAATTCCTTGACATTTGTGTCCGTGTGAGTAAAGAACGCGTGCATGCCTTTGTCGCGTTCGATCTTGGTAGAGCCCGTGACTCTGACGGCGACGGTCGAGCCATCCTTTTTGTCTGCGACCTTAACCAGGTCGCCATCGCGGGAGATGATCGTGCCTTTAACTGTTGCTTTCTGACCAGCGCTTGGCCCTTTGACCGCTGCAGCGAATGTCGTGGTTGCGAGCAGGCAAAGGCAAACTACCGATAAAAGTGCGTGACGTATGGTTTTTCCACTTCTTAGTTTCATTGTTCCTCCGAATTGGGCAAAACTCCTTTGCTATAGAAGAAGCAAGTCAAAAACCAAGTTCTGGGCAGAGAAAAATGACAGCCCTTTCACCATAAACGTCCTGCTTACAATAGTTTGCGGTAGTGGAAGGGTGGGCTCGGTGCTGGCGGAGAGGTGCCCAAAAGCTGGCAAGCGACGATTCTTGGGCAGGTCCTGCTTCACAGTTGACACACGCTGCGATGTTGCCTGGGTCACCTTTCGCGCGGAGAAAAATATCTTCTATTTAGTTCCTGTTGGCGCAGTTCCGGAGTTCGCTGACGCGACAGCGGTATCAGGGAGTTGCTTTGCCAGGTTCGCCACCAGTTCGTCGATGCTCGCTTGCGCGGCGTGGCTCATCGCAACCACAACGGAGTTCACATCGCGAGTGCTTACCCCCGAAGCCTTGGTCACCGTGCCTGCCCATACGGCAGCACCCGTTCGCAAATTTATTAACTGGGCGGATAGTTTAACCTCCACTTGAATGCCGCTCGCATAGTCCACTTCGTCGAGCTGCTCCAAACGGCCGCTGAGCAGATAGTCGGGGTGTTCCAGGCCAGCATAGGGTTCGACTATCGAGAACAAGTTCGCAGAGCGGAGGGAATCGATTACCCCGGTAGTGACCACCATGCCCGGGTCGGAAGCCCAGCGGTGATAGTCGTAGAAACCGATTTCTTGCGGAGTCCGCCGGTAGACGATCCGTCCCTGGCGTAAGTAGGCAGGAATGCTAAAAGGACGGACGGCCACGGTTGAAGACTGGCGGGCAACATCGTTGAGCGCCGGTTTCTGGAGGGTGGGCGCCACGGCCAGGGTGTAATAGTCCGGATAGCGGACTTTGCTGGCGCAGCCGGTCATGAGCAGCGCGGTTGCGATTAAGCAAGCCGTCATAAGACGCTCGGTTGTCATTGCATTCCTCTTCATTGCTTGGGCACCTTGCGATCTTCTGGTTGTCTGATCCGCACCAGGCTCCACGGCCGCTCATTGAGCGACTCGGTTAAGTCGTTCAGGTGGTCGGTGGCCATGCGAATGTTTTCCATGGTGTACTCGATGTTCTGTTGATTGGTCCGCACCACCACCTGCAGGTTGTCGATTAAGCTGCGGGCTTCAACCAGCGTCTTCTGCAGCTCGATGAGGTCCGTCTGCGTCCGATCGCGCAGCACGGTTATCGTTCCGTTTGCGTTGGAAACGGTAGCGTTCACGTTGTCCACGGTCGGCCCCAGTTTCGCCGTCAGGGTCTGTACGTTTGCAGTTATTTGATCGATTTTTGGCGAGGTGCGCGCAATGACGGCGTCAGTGTTGGCGAGAATGGCAGCCACGTGCTTCCGGTTGGTCTCACCCGTGACATCATTCACGTTTGCCAAGACCTGACGGGCGTCAGCAGTGATGTTGTTGACGTCTGTCTGGACCGAGGCAAGTAGGGTCTGGGCTGACTGCGCGAGAGCTGCGACTTGTCGCTCCATGTCGTCCATGCTGATGGTTTCTTGCGAAGGGATTGTTGCTCCCGC
>JBKQKT010000471.1:0-8461 GCA_052147365.1 Candidatus Korobacteraceae bacterium
GTTGCGGGGGGTGGATTTGAACCACCGACCTTTGGGTTATGAGCCCAACGAGCTACCAGACTGCTCCACCCCGCAGTTTGATGATAACGGCTGATGAACATCAGGTCAAACTGGCAGAGCGTGAGGACAGCAATGCTTGTGTGTAAAGTGCAGCCTCTTGCGCGCAGTGTTAGGCTCTCCTCATGGTCGAAGATCACCAGCAAGGTGGTGACCCGCGAGACGACAGGGCACCGAGCTATGCTGTTCTATGGGCACGCTACTCGCAGATCGCGTTCGTCATCCCAGGTGGGGTGGTGGTGGGCTTGCTCGTGGGCAAACTTCTGGACTACTGGCTTCACACCCATTGGCTCTTCCTCGCTGGGATCATTCTCGGTGCAATTGCGGGTTTCGTTGATGTAATCCGGACCGTGCTACGCGATAAGGACTTAAAGAGCGGATAGAGCTGCAACTTACGGCTCTGCGGTACAGTGTTCTGTCCTCATGGCGACTCCCGAGCCAACTTCATCGCGGGCCGATCAGTTCTTCGATCGAGCGTTGGAACGGATTCGCAAGTTCATGCTCGCTCTTGCGGTGCTGGGCCTCCTGGCCTGCATAATATTGTTTCGCTGGCCAGTCGCAGCAGGATTCGCCACAGGCACCGTCGTTTCTTATGTCAATCATCGTTGGCTGGAGCGCGTCGTCGAGGCAGTCGGGGAGCGTATTGCAACCGGCCAGAGCCGCGAGCGGGGCGGGAGAATCGTCTTCCGCGCAGTGCTGCGCTACGTCTTCGTCGCCATAGGCGCGTATGTTATATTTAATGTTTCACGCATCGCTCTTTACGGTTTTCTGGGGGGTGTTTGCCTCCCAATTGCGGCCGTAATCTGCGAAGTCGCAGTTGAGTTGGTTGTCACACTGCGGCGTGGATTTTGATTTTCTAAGTTAGTTTGGCGCCCGCCTCGGCCACGGCCGACAGCATGCACGTGCAACACCGGATCCTATCCTGCGAGTTAAGCATTCATGCATCAACTATGGATAACGGCTCTTCTTAACAAATACTTTGCCGGCGTCGCGAATGCGATTCTGGGTATTTTTCATTTGCCGGCGACGAATCTCCATGCACCCATCACCGACTACGTGGCGATGCAACTCCTGGTGTTCATTCTACTGGTGGTCTGCTTCGCCATTGTGCGCGCGCGTCTCTCGGTGGACAGCCCCGGTGCGCTGCAGCATGTGATGGAGAGCCTCGACGCGTTTGTTGGCAAACAAGGCCACGAAGTGATTGGCCACGGATATCAGCAGTACACCGGGTACTTGACCATACTGGGCATTTTCATCTTAGCCTGCTGCCTCATCGGTGTGATCCCGGGTTTTGAATCGCCGACGGCAGTCCCATCGGTGCCGCTGGGGTGCGCGCTGGTCACTTGGATCTATTACCACCTGCAAGGAATTCGGCGAAATGGAGTCATCGGGTATGTGAAGCACTTCATGGGTCCGGTGCCCGCGATTGCGGTGCTTCTGTTCCCCATTGAGATCTTCAGCCACCTGGCTCGAATCTTGTCGCTTACCATCCGTCTGTTCGCCAACATGTTTGCTGGCGATATGGTGACCTTGGTGTTCCTGTCATTGTTCCCGATTGCGCTACCTGTCGTATTTCTGCTGCTGCACATTGGCGTGTCGTTCATTCAGACGTACATCTTTGTGCTTCTGGCGACGGTTTACATTGGAGAAGCGGTAGCACAGGAACACTAGCGATTAAGTAATTGGTAGTTTGTATTTGGCCATTGTGAGCTGCTGCGTTTTAGAGGCCAATTGCCAAAGACCAACTACCAAATACCAATTACCAACTGCTGCCAGCGTGAGGGCGTCAGCACGGTGAACGTCAACCACCCACTGGCGGCGATTCATAAGGAGAAAGAGAATGCGGAAACCAACAATTGTTTTCTTTGCGCTGCTGGCCATCTTGATGATGACCATGCCGGCGTACGCGCAGGGCGGGACCGCCGCTGCTTCGAATAATCTGGTGCCGATTGCCGCTGGTTTTGGCATCGCCATCGCGGCTGGTTTGGCCGGTCTTGGGCAGGGCCGGGTGGGCGCCGCGGCCTGCGAGGCCATGGCCAGAAACCCTGCTGCTCGCCCTGCGATCCAGGTGGCCCTGATTCTGGGCCTCGCGTTCATCGAATCCCTGGTGCTTTTCACCCTGGTTATCATTTTTGCCAAGATGTAGTTTCTCGACTTAAGCCAGGTTCGACGCCCCGTCTCTAGACGGGGCGTTTTGTTGCACAGCGAACCGCATACCAGCGCGTAGGGGAATGTGACTATCCCGACACAATGCCATGACACGGGATTAGCTTCCGAAAATTTCGCCGACGTTCTACACGCTTTCGTACCTCATCCATCAGCGCTCGTCACTCTTGCTCCGTGGTGGCACTACCCGATCGTCACCTCCTCCGTTTAACACCTAGTCCATCGTTGAACGGCACGACCCGATGAGGCCCTGGTCAGCAGGTCGGGACCCAATGGTGGTAAGAGGAGGATGACATGAAGAAGCACCTTAAGCTGGTGGCGCTGGCGTTATTCGCGATGGCGCTCACGGGCGCGGCCGTGGCGCAAGACGATGCGTATGTATTCCTCGCCAACATTCCTTTCAACTTCTATGCAGGCGGCCAACTACAGCCTGCTGGAGAATACAAAATCTGGGTCAATGTGGAGAACCGCTTGGTGACCATCGGCGAGAAAGCTACGGGAAGCAGACATATGCTTCTGGGCTTACCAGATGACAGCTCAGGCGATGCTCGCACCGTCCTGACCTTCAGGTTGGCTGAGGGCGATGTATATGCCCTCCGCGAGGTGCAGGGACCTGACTTAGGTGTGACCTTCAAGGCAAGCGGATCCAAGCAGGCAATGAGGGCGCAGAGCCAGAAGCCGGAATCTGTGCAAATTGTCGCCGAAGCCAGGTAGTGTGATTCGCGATACGCAACTCGACCGGGCCGGAAGCGATCTCCGGTCCGCTTTTTTGTTCGCGCGTAGAATGGAGGGTTTGATTATCATGCGGAGACTCTATTCATGCGGAAGATTACCGTTCTTGGGTCATTGCTTACTGTGGTAGTTGGCCTGCTGTTCGCGCAGGCCGGGAACAAAGCCGAATCTCATACCACCAAATTAACGAATACCGCGCCACACGTCGCTGGTCTGCCTCCAGCGGCGGAGCAGGCCATGGCTGCGGTCGATCCCGAGAAGATCCGCGCGCAGGTGAAGTTTCTCGCCAGCGATCTGCTGGAAGGCCGTGGCACCGGTGCTCGCGGAGGCGACCTTGCGGCCGAGTACATCGCGACCCAGTTTGCGCTCTATGGACTGAAGCCGGCCGGCGACAACGACACTTACATGCAGAAAGTTCCGATGGTTGGTATCGCCACGCTGGACGACTCTACATTCGCTCTCGTTCCGGACAAGGCCGAGCCGATGGACTTGCGCAACCGCGCCGACTTCGTAGCCATGGACGAGACCACGAACGCGCAGGATGAGGTCGACGCTCCGATTGTGTGGATGGGCTACGGCATTGAAGCTCCAGAGTTTAACTGGGACGACTACAAGGACGCCGACGTAAAGGGCAAGGTACTGCTCATGATGGTGAACCAGCCACCATCGGACGATCCGAAGTTCTTTAACGGCAAAACGCTCACCTACTACGGCCGCTGGACTTACAAGTTCGAAGAAGCGGCGCGCAAAGGTGCGGTTGGCGTCATCTTGATTCACAAGACGGACATGGCCAGCTACGGCTGGAACGTGGTGCGCAACTCCTGGTCGGGCGAGCGCGCTTACTTACGCGACGATCCTGCGCCGAAGCTAAAGGTTGCATCCTGGATTCAGCTTGACGTCGCACAGAAATTTGCCCAGGCATGCGGCATGAATCTTGATGTCATGATCGCCGCAGCTCAGAAGCGCGGATTCAAGCCCGTTCCGCTACCGGCCAGGCTGAAGGCTCACATGGTCAGCAGGGTGCGGCCATTTGATGTGAATAATGTTATTGCCAAGCTGCCCGGCTCCGATCCCAAACTCAATGACCAGGCTGTCGTTTATAGCGCGCACTATGACCACCTCGGCATCGTGCCCGGAATGCCGGGGGACAACATCTACAACGGCGCGCAGGACAATGCCACCGGCTGCGGCATTCTGCTGGAGATTGCACGAGTCTTCGCAACGGCTCCGCAGCGCCCCAGGCGCTCCATCTATTTCGCCTCGGTCACAGCAGAGGAGCAGGGGCTGCGTGGCTCCCAATTCCTGGGCCAGCATCCACCGGTACCGGCGAAAGAAATCTCGCTCGACCTGAACTACGACGACGTTCCGCCGCTGGGAGTGCCGGAGGAAGTCAACGTCGCGGGCGCTGAGCGAACGACATTCTATCCAACAGTCGAGAGTACGGCGAAGGACTTCGGGCTTAAGATCGTGCCGGATGCGCAACCCGGGGCCGGACATTACTATCGCTCCGACCACTTCAGTTTTGCCCGCGCCGGTGTGCCGGCGTTTTCCATCGACGAAGGCATCAAGTATCAGGGCCACGATAGCGAATGGGGCCTTCAGCAGGCCAAGGATTTCGTAGCCAAGCGCTACCATCAGCCGAGCGACGAGTATTATCCGGAGATGGATTTTCGCGGCGATGCTGTGATGGCGCGATTCGGCGTCGCGCTGGGCTGGCTCGCCGCTGACCAGCCGACGTTGATTGGTTGGAAGCCGGGCGACGAGTTTGCCAAGGCCAGAGCAGGGAGCGGGCAGCGGTGAGAAGGAAATCACCTAATTTGCCCCTCACCGGGTTCTACACTGCAATCTTGACGGAGTTTATGGCCTGATGCTGCGCACGTTTTTGTCTGCTATCGTCGTTGTTATGAGCCTGCAAACCTTTGCCCAGTTGACGCTCACGCCGCCCACGGCGATTAGCGATCCTGCGAAACTGCAAAGCAAGATCGTGCCCGACCTGCAAGCCTTCTCCATCGAGAAGCTTTACATGACGCGGCTGGTTGGCGGCACCACGTGGTCGCCCGACGGCAAGCAGATCGCATTTGTCTCCAACATCAGCGGACGCAACAATCTGTGGCTGGTGCCTGCGACTGGTGGATGGCCGGTACAGTTGACCATCAGCGATCAGCGGCAGGCGCAACCGACTTGGTCGCCCGACGGCACGTGGATCGCCTACATCTCCGACCACGACGGCGACGAGCAATGGGACGTGTTTCTGGTCTCGCCAAAGACGGGCGATGTGGTGAACTTGACGGTCTCACCGGAGAGCGGGGACGAAGAGCCGACGTGGTCGCCAGACGGCCGGCAGCTCGCCTACATCAGCAAGCCAAGGACGGGATCGAGTTTCGAGATTGAACTGATGGACGTGGCCACGCGCCACGTGCGCCATCTGACTCCCAATCTGCCGAAAGAGTTGAGCAACAGCCACCCAATTTTTTCACGTGATGGTAAGTTCCTCATCTATACCCAGTCCCACGCCACCGGCAACGACTCGAACGCCTTCCTCCTTGAAATTGCCAGCGGACAGAGCACGAACCTGACCCCACATCAGGGCGAACACAATTACGAAGCCAACGATATCTCGCCTGATGGCAAGACCGTACTCATTAGTTCTGACGCGGAGAATGGGTACTACAACGTGGGAGTGCTGGAAATAGGCACGAAGAAGATCGAATGGCTGACGAATGACACGTGGCAGATTAGCGCAGGCACGTTCTCGCCCGATGGCAGGTCGCTGACCTGGACCGCCGATGTTGAAGGCGACAGCTACATCTATCTCTACGACATTGCCGGCAGACATGCCGAGGCGCTGCCGCTGAAAGCTGGCGTCAACACGCTCGGCGGCAATCCGCTGCCGTATTCGCGAGATGGCTCCAGGCTGCTGTACTACCACAATGGGGCAGATGCGCCCAACGACGCGTGGGTATACGACATCGCCTCGAAGCAGTCGCAACAGGTGACGCACTCGCTGGTTGCGGGGCTGCGCAGTGCCGATATGGTCGAGCCGTATCTCGTGCACTTTCCCAGCCGCGACGGCAAATGGACTATCTCGGCGCTTGCCTACGTGCCTGACAACATCCAGCGCAACGGCAAGTATCCTGCGATCGTGTACATTCACGGCGGCCCGGCAGCGCAATCGGTCAACTCGTTCAACCGCTTCATTCAGTACATCGTGAACCAGGGTTATATCGTGATCGCGCCCAACTATCGCGGTTCTACGGGCTACGGCAAGAAGTTCTATGAGGGCAACCGCGGCGATCCGGGCGGGGGCGACTTGCACGACAACCTCGAAGCTGCCGAATGGGTCAAGAAGAGCCCCTTCGTCGATCCCAAGAAGCTGATTGTCATCGGTGGCAGCTACGGCGGATACATGACGATGATGGCCGTAACCAAGGCGCCTGAACTGTGGGCTGCCGGAGTGGCGATTGTGCCTTTTGTGAACTGGTTCACTGAGATAGCCAATGAAGACCCGATCCTGCGGCAATTTGATCGCGCGTGGTGGGGCGATCCGGTGGAGAAAAAGGCGATGTACGAAGACCGCTCGCCCATCAAGTTCGTGGACCAGATCAAGGCGCCGCTGCTGCTGCTGGCAGGCGGCAACGATCCGCGCTGCCCAAAGGAGGAGGCGCAACAGGTAGCCGACGCCATCAAGAAGCGCGGCGGCTCAGTACAGTTGAAGATTTATCAGGATGAGGGGCACGGCTTCGCGCGCGTCGAGAACCAGATTGAGGCCTATCAGAAGGTGTCGGATTTCCTCAAAGCGCACGTTCCCTCGCCGGGTTGCGGGTGCTCGATTTACGAATAGCAGCTAGCGACTAGCAATTAGCAACTAGCCTTCCTTCCGCGCAAAGCCGGTGCCCGCGATATTCCTTCTCGCGCCGCCAAACGCACGGTACTGAGTGTGCATCGTGCGCTCGCTCTCGAATCGCGAAACAGCAGCCCAATTACGCCTTGGCGTAATAAGCGACGTTCTTCTCGATGAATTCCTGCTTGTCGGCAGGGACCTCGTCCGCGATGAAAATCGAATTGGTCGGGCACACCGGAACGCAGGCGCCACAATCGATGCAGCCCTCCGGATCCACGTACAGCTGGGTGGCCGCCTCAAAAGGCTCCTCGTCCTTCTTGGGATGAATGCAGTCGGTTGGACAAGCGTCAACGCAAAGCTCATCTTTAGTACAGCTATCTGTGATTACGTATGCCATGATTACGATCTCCCGGTCTTGAATTCTTGATGCCGTCCTCACCGCACGACATCTACCAACACCAATGTACAAATTCAGCGACCATTGAGGCGGTGACGCCAGTCACTGACCAGTTGTGACCCAGCGCACAAGCCGAAAAGGCCTCTCGCTTATAAGGAAACAACGTGATTGCAGGGCTACACAAGCGGCCTGGGTTCTGCGTCTCTATTCCGGGTCGAGACTCCCAATGTCTGCGACAACCTTCCAGGAACCGTCGCGCTGCTTTTGCCAGGTAGTCATGTAGCTCCCAGGAGCGGTGTGCGGCTTGCCGTCGTCTCCCGTGAACTCCGCCTCGTAGCGACCGACCGTGTACCTCACGGGGCTGTTGCCGACGAACTCAGCCTTCGTCAGCTCCCACGTGAGTTGGAAGCCGGGCGAGTTAAAGTCCTTTGCCATTCCGGCCCTGATCTGTTCGAGGCCAGCGAGCGGCTCGGCGCGTAGCAGCACAGCATTGGGTGCCATGTAGGTCATCCACCCTTCCAAACGCTTTGTGGGGGTGGCTCTGGCAAACTCGCGATCGACATTGGTGTCGCGGTCCGCTGCCAAGGCGATGGAAGAGAATAGCGCAACGCAGAGAAATAGGCGCAGGGATGTTTTCATCAAATGCCTCAACGAAATGGAAGGGTGCGCTACTGCGATTATAGGGGTTCTGCAACTTCGGCAGGTCGCCGCGGCAAGCCGCCTCCGCTCAGGACATCTTTCAATATGTCTCTGCCCGGGATGACAACTTAAGACCGAACTCCTGTCCTGCTATCGCAGTGCGCCCATCCGGCCAACGGGCCAGTAACCGAAGACCGCCTTGCCGTAGATGAAGTCCTCGCTTACCGGGCCAAAGTCCCGGCTGTCGTTGGAGAGATTGCGATGGTCGCCCAGCACGAAATAGCTATGGGGCGGAACGACTGACTCCGGATATGACCGGACATCTTCGTATTGCTCGGGCAAATACGGCTCGCTCAGGCGGCGTCCGTTGACGAAGACCACGCCTTCCTCGATCCGGACTCGGTCTCCAGCGATCGCCACTACACGCTTGATGTAACTCTTCCCCGGGTCGCGCGGGTAGCGGAAGACGATTACGTCCCCGCGCGCGATGGGCTCCAGCTTGTAAACGAACTTATTGATGAAAACGCGCTCCTGGTCCTGGAGCGTCGGCATCATGCTGGTCCCTTCGACCTTGACCGGCTGGTACAGGAAGACGATAAAAAACGCCGAGACGGCCAACGAGATCAGCA
>JBKQKT010000472.1:0-11741 GCA_052147365.1 Candidatus Korobacteraceae bacterium
CCGTACTCCGGAATCCAGAGTTTGGCGATCTGGAAGTTCTGGTAGCGCAGCATGTCGAGCAACGGCACCTGGCAAATGACGGCGCGAAACAGGTCAGGACGCTGAGTGACGGCCGCGCCCATCAGCAGCCCGCCATTGCTGCCGCCGCGAATGGCGAGGTGCTGACGGTCGGTATAGCCGTCCTTCTGCAGATACTCGGCCGCGGCGATAAAGTCGTCGAAGACGTTCTGCTTCCTGTCGAGCATGCCGGCGCGGTGCCAATCTTCGCCGAACTCGCTGCCGCCGCGCAGGTTGGCCATGGCGAAGATGCCGTCATGATCGAGCCAGGGGAAAATGGTCTTGCTGAACTCCGGGGTTAGGCTGACGTTGAAGCCACCGTAGGCTGTCAGCAGCACAGGGTTGTGGCCTGTCAGCTTCAGCCCTTTGCGCACGACCAAAAACATCGGCACGCGCGTCCCGTCCTTCGATGTGTACCAGACTTGCTTGGTTTCATACCTGCTGGCGTCGAAGCTGGTCTGTACCGAGTCCCACAACGTGCTAGTGGCCGTCGCAATGTCGAAGCGATAGATGGTTGTAGGCACGGTGAACGAGGAGAAAAGATAAAACGCGCTGGCACTGTCGTATTCGCCGCCGAGATCGCTGATCGTGCCCAGCGTTGGCAGTTCAATCTCGCCCAGCGGTTTGCCGTCGGTGGTGAAGCGCCTCAGCAGCGAGTGCGCATTCTGCTCGTAGCGGGCAAACAGTTGGCCGCCGATGATTTCCAGCGAGCTAAGCACGGCATCGGATTGCGGAATGATTTCACGCCAGTGCTCGCGCGTGGGCGTGGCGACCGGAGTTTTGAAGGCGCGATAACGCGGGCTGTCTTCGTTGGTTAGGATATAGAGATCGCCGTTGTACGGCTGAGCGAAGTAAAGGAAATTCTTGCCGGTTGCGACCAGAACCGGCGCTGCGTTCGTCTGTACGTCCTTAAGATAGACTTCGGTTTTCGACCAGCCTTGTTCCACCATGATGCTGAGCCAGCTGCCATCGTTCGACAGAAAGATCTCCGGCCAATCCTGCGGGTCGCGGCCCTCGCCAAAGATGAGCGGGTCGCTCGCAGGATCGCTGCCCAGTGCGTGATAGAAGACGTGACGGTTGTACATCTCCTGGCCTTCCGCGACCTCGCCCTTCTTGGGATAGCGCGTGTAATAGAATCCGCTGTTATCCGGCTTCCACGCGATGCTGGCCGCGCGAGTGCGCGCAATCGTGTCCGGCAGCAACTTGTAGGTCGCGGTTAGGATGACGTGCAGCGTACTCATTTCCGAGCCGCTCTCCGAAGTGCCGTAGGCGACGAGTTTGCCGTCGTGCGACGCCTGCCACCAGTCGAGTGCGGTGGTGCCGTCCTTGGAGAGCTGGTTGGCGTCAACCAGTACTTTGTCCTTGCCATCGACGCCCTTGCGTACGTATAGCACCGGCTGGTTCTGCTTGCCGTCGCGCCGGGTGTGGAAGTAGTAATCGCCGCCGACCTGCGTCTCGCCCAGGTTCCCGATCTCCAGCAACTGCTCCATGCGTTCGTGCAGCTTCTCGCGGCCCGGCAGCTTGTCGAGAACGCCACGGGTGTAGGCCAGTTGATCGGATGTCCACTGCTGCGTCTCCGGCGTGCTGCCGTCTTCCAGCCAGCGATAAGGATCGACGATCTTCTGGCCGAAATAGTCGTCAGTGACAGGCTGTTGTTTGGTTGCGGGCGGTTTGGGAATGTTCATTGTTGAGGAGTTGCCGTTCTGCGCGTGTGCGGTTGCAAGCAGCAAGAGCGTCGCGTTCAGGAATATAAGAGAAAAACGGACGAATTTCTGCAGGTTCATGGTCATACAGCGGCGGCTCTGTCGGGACGCGGCGTGAGACAGCGCGCTGAACAGGGTAGCAGCTTTGCCAATTTGCCGCTATGGAGTTTGAATGCGCGACCGCGCCGCCACGATCGCCGCTACCAGACCTGGGATCGTGTACTCCTTGGCTTCGATGTCCACCGGAAGCCGGAATTCGCGCAGCGTGGCCGAGGTCACCGGTCCAATGGATGCCGTGTAGACTCCACGACGATCTGCGGGTTTCTTGAGCGCGGCTCGCGCACGGCGTACGCCGAGCAGACCCACGAAATTGCGCACCGTCGAAGAACTGGTGAAGGTAATTGCGTGCGGTTTTGCCGCACTCGAAAGAGCGGATCGCAAGCGCTTCTCGGATGTTTTGGGCGCAACCGTTTCATAGGCCTCAACCACATCCACGTGAGCGCCGGCCTTGCGCAGTTCGTGCGGGATAACGTCGCGCGCAACCTTCGCCCGCACCAGCAGCACACGCTTGCCCTTAACCCGGCGATGCAGGGCGGCGACCACCGCTTCGGCTACATATTCCTTCGGCGTCAGAGTTACATGTAAACCGTGTTGTTCGATGGCGCTTTTGGTCGCAGGTCCGATGGCCGCGATCTTGAGGTGTGCCAGCGAGGAGGCATCCAGGCGTTTTCTTGCCATGCGCTCGAAGAGGGCTTCCACTCCGTTGACGCTGGTGAGGATGAGCCAGTCGTACTTTGCAAGATCTTGCAGCGCGGAGTCCAGCGGACGGTAAGAACGGGGACGGCGAATTTCGATGAAGGGGATTTCGATGACCCCACAGCCCAATTCACTCAGGGCGGAGGACAGCGCGCCTGCCTGCTTCTTCGCGCGCGAAACCAGCACGCGGCATCCGGCGAGCGATGAGTTCTTTCCACTGGTTCTTGTACTTGAGTTGGTTCGCAAGATCGGGGTCCTCAACGCCGATTGCTCCTCACGGTTGGGGCGGCGGCGTTGCAGCCGCTCCATAAACCTGCTCGAGAATCCTGGTCGCGCCGCGCCCCAGTAAAGCGTCGCCTACGCCTTCGCCAAGAGCCAACGGATCGGCACCATTCTGCTGTTCGCGCAGGACTTCCAAGCCATCGGGATGCGCGACAATCGCTGTCAAGCGCAGCATCCCATCGCGCATCTCTGCAAAAGCGCCGATCGGCACTTGGCATCCACCGCCGAGCTTCTTAAGCAACGCGCGCTCGCAGGTCGTGGCGGCGCGAGCTGCAGGATCGTCGAGGAACGCAAGGTGATCGCGCATGGAAGTATCACCCTGGCGAATCTCGATGCCGAGCGCGCCCTGACCTGCCGCAGGACACATGAAATCTTCAGGGAGCGTTTCTCTAATCCACTGGGTCTTGCCTAGCCGCGTCAGTCCGGCCGCAGCCAGAATGATGGCATCGTATTCGCCTTGCTCCAGTTTGCGCACGCGTGTATCCACATTCCCACGCAATGGATGAATGACAAGGTCGGGCCGTACAGCCTTCAATTGCGCCTGCCGCCGCAGACTACTGGTGCCCACACGCGCGCCTTGCGGTAGAGCTTCGATGCTCTCGTGTTTGACCGAGAGGAACACATCGCGTGGATTAACCCGCGCAGTGATTGCCACTAACTCGAACCCAGGCGGCAAATCCGTGGGCAGGTCCTTCAAGCTGTGCACCGCAAGATCCACGCGCCCTTCGGCCAGCGCTTCTTCAATCTCCTTGGTGAACATGCCCTTGGTGCCTACCTTGGCGAGTGCAACGTCGGTGATCTTGTCCCCGGTGGTCTTTATGATTTCAATCTCGACTTCGTGGCCACGTTCGCGCAGCAATGCCGAGATGTGATTGGCCTGCCAGAGGGCAAGCTGCGATCCGCGAGAGCCGATCCGGAGGCGCGCCATCAGTTCCGCATCTCCGGCTTGCCGCTGCTCACGGCGGATTCGTCAGCGGCTGCCGCCTTCTTTGCATCCCGTAATCCGAAGAGTTTGCGAACGAGGTCAACCACCGTAGTCACCTCGGCCGATTCGCGTGCCGCAGTCTTAAGCGTCGTAATGGGTGTGTGCATAATCTTGTTGATGATGCCGCGGGTAAGAGTCTCGACGGCCAGCTCCTGTTCCGGTGTCAACGCGCCAAGCCGCCCGCGCACGCGGTCAATCTCCGCCTGGCGAACGGTCTCGAGGTGCTCCTGCAAAGAGACAATCGTGGGCACGACATCGAGGGTCTGCAGGCGCGATTGAAATTTATCCACCTCGAGCTGCACGATGGCTTCTGCGCGATCGGCTTCGGTCTTGCGATCAGAGACGTGCGACGACACCACTTGTTGCAAGTCATCGATGTCGTAAACGAAGATGCCGTCCAGCTTGTTCATCTCCGGATCGATGTCGCGCGGGACCGCGATATCGATGAAGAACATGGGACGGTTCTTGCGGCGCTGCAGGAACTTTTCGCCGTGCTCCTTGCCGAAGATGGCGTGCGGCGCTCCGGTGGAGCTGATGACGATGTCGGCGTTCGGAACCGTCTCGTAGAGCTGTTCGAACGGAATCGGCTGGCCGTTAAACTTTTTGGCCAAAGCGACCGCCCGTTCATAAGTGCGGTTGGCAACGTAGATCTGCTCCGCTCCATGGGCCACCAGATGCCGCGCAGAGAGTTCGCACATCTTTCCTGCCCCGACCAGGTAAACGCTCTTGCCTTGCAGGTTGCCGAAGATTTTCTTCGCCAGATCAACCGCGACCGACGCAACCGATACCGCCGAGGTCGCAATGGCAGTCTCGTTACGCACGCGCTTGGCCACGGCGAAGGCGCGGCTCAGAAGCGCATCGAGTTGCGAATTCACGGCTCCAACGGCGCGCGCCGTGGCGTAAGCTTCTTTCACCTGTCCCAGGATCTGCGGCTCGCCAACCACCATCGAGTCAAGACTTGATGCCACACGGAAGACGTGCCGTACCGCATCGCGCTCGCGATGTTCATAGAGATACTTGCGATACGGCTCGGGATCAAAGCCGTACAACTGGCGCATGAAGCCCTGCATATCGGCGTTGCCGTTCACGGTGCGGGCCAGCAGCTCGACCCGGTTGCAGGTGGAAACAATCATGCCTTCTTCAATGCCGGGATAGCTGGCCAGGCTCTTAGTCGCCTCCGGCAGCCGCGCTTCGGGGATGGCAAACTGCTCGCGCACTTCGATCGGTGCGGTCTGGTGGTTCACGCCGATGACGATGAAGTTCATGAGGCAATAAACCTATGGGTGCGGCTGAAGTAATTTGCGGCCCACGCGCCCAGGGCCACGACAAATGCAAAGGTCGCCAGAAAGGCCGCCCGGCGGCCTCGCCATCCGGAGCTCCAGCGGGTGTACAGCAAGAGCATGTACACTGCCCACATGATGAACGAGAGCAGGATTTTCGGATCGTAGAAGAACATCGGCCCGTACTTGTCGATGGCCAGTACAGAGCCCGCCACCAGGCCGAGGGTCATGAATGGGAAGCCAAAAAGCAGCGAGCTATAACCAATGTCATCGATGGTCTGTAACGGAGGCAGCCAGTTGAGCAACCCGCTCGAGCGTTTAGACTTCAGGGCTCGCTCCTGCACAAGATAAAGCAGGCTGGCACCGAAGCTCAGGAACAATCCGGCGTATCCAGTGAAAATCAGGACAACGTGGACGAAAATCCACCCGCTGCGCAGAAACGGCGAGGTCAGAGTAATGGGCTTCTGTCCCACGGCGGAAGCAAACGTCAGCACGAAAACAATCGGGAAAATGACCACTCCCGGCGAAACGGTGCGATACGCGACAAAGAAAATGAAGAACACGACCATCGCCAGGAAGGCGAGCATCGACTCGGAATAGTGAATGGAAGCCCATGACAGGCGTCCGATTTGGATGGTGGATTCAACTAGCGAAACGAAATGGAAGATGAGGCCCAGACCCACAGCCGGTTCAACGATCTTCCCGAGAACATTACCTTTCTTGCTGAGAAGAAGAAGGGAATAGAGCAGTCCCACGGCATAAAAGACAACCGCTACTCGAAGCCACAGTAAAGGCATAAACCCCACGAAATCCGCGGTTTGAAGGTCACCGGTTTCGTTAAGACCTAGTATAACGGCCACACGGATTGGCGGCAGTAAAGTCGTCACGGGGCTCTGTGACCTGCGTCACAGTACTGGTGTCCAGAACGCTTCGCAAGGACAAGGCTCACAGGGCCGTGTGACTAAGGTTGGGAAGGCTCAGGCTGGGTAGTGGAAGTGCACGATGTGCTGCGAGGCGATGGTCACCCCATCGCGCATCGCGGGGCGGAAATGCCAGCGCTGAAGGACGGCCAGCACTTTCTGCTCAATGCCGTAGCCAATGCCTTGCAGTAGCCTGGTTTCTGTCACATTTCCCTGCGCGTCGATGGTGACCTCAACAATTACGTCTCCCTCCACGCCCGAGGGCAGATCGGCGTGCGATACCGGAGGATCAGGAAAAACTTCGGGCAGCGCAGGCACGACCTCATCGCCGGTCAAAGGCGAACCGGGTACGCGTCCCCACGGAGAGCCTCCGCGCGCGGTCTGTTCGGGAGCGTTCGCCTGCGTCGGGTGGTCCGTTTTCACTGCTTTGGACGGGGTGCTGGGACGCGGCATTGCGGTTAGCGATGCGCGCAATGACGGGCGTTGCTGCTCCGGGGAAGCGTTTGTCCGTTCTGGTCCAACGGGCGCTAGATACACGATGGAGATGGAACCCGAGGACCCCGGTAATCCGTGGTCCAGGTCGGATGGGACCACAAAGACCGGGCCGGCACGACAAAGCAGGCACAGCACGAGGAGGCAGTGCAAGCCGAACGATACCGCCGCAGAGTAATGCCATCGCTTGCGTTCTGGCCATTCGAGCTGTTTGAAGATCACCAAATGCTCACCCCACGGCTCTGCAGCTATGATCCCACACTTCTGCTTTCAGGATTGGACGCAAGATCTAAGAGCCTGTAAGCCTGCTCTATTCCACGCCGATTGATTCAAGCAATTCCAGCAGCGTCTCCGCCTCCAGCCGCAGACGGCGGCCGTCTTTGCGCATGTCGGGAATTTCGTCGAAAGCCCGCATCAGACGCAGCTTTACGCCGGCATACTGTTCGGGTTCGCTGAGCGTCCGGCCCCGACTGTCCGCCCACGCCGTAAGCGCCTCAGGCCGCAGGAAGACGCTCACGGCATAGGTGGTTTTGCGGTCTGAGGTGACGTCGAAGATGAACTCCGTCGCCGGCGCTTCTGGATCGCCGTCCAGGGCCGGCCGTTTGCCCACGAAGTAGTACTGGTAAACGTAGCCCGTCTGTCCGGTGTAGGTTTTGACGCGGCGCGCGGGCATGGGGACTACCGCTCAGTCGGCCTCTCGCGCAGAATGGCCGCTGAGGTCTCCGAGCTGACCGGTGAATAATACACCTCCTTGAAGGTGTACGACTTCGCCTTGGCGCCGAGAATGGGCAGAATTTCGATGTGCCAGTGGTAGTCGTCCGCGATGGTCTTCCAAAAGCCAAGCGTCTCGGAACGGTGCATGGTATTCGGCGAGGTGTGCAGCACCATGTGAAAACCATCGGCGATGGTACGGATGCGGTACAGAGTACGGCGTAAGAGCGCAGCCAGGTCACGCATCGCCCCCGACTTCTGCGCCGTGTGCTCAAAGTAAGCCTCGTGCGTGCGGGGTGTGATCCAGGTTTCGTACGGAACGCGCGGAGCGTAAGGACAAGACGCAACGTAATCGCCACGCACTTCCACCACGCGCAGCTTCTGGTCCTGTTCCTGCTTCAGGATGTCGCAGAAGACGCAGCGCTCCTTCACCTGATAATGTTGCCGCGCCGCTCGCAGTTCATACAGCACGCGCCGGGGAACAAACGTCGTGGCCACTATCTCCGATGTCGGATGATCAAACTCCTGTCCTGACAGGCTGCCGAAATTCTTGAACACGCTGACGTACTTGAAGCGAACGTCCCCCTTCAGGTCCCGAATGCGCTGTCCGCAAAGCGCCAGGTATTCTTCGATCTCGCGATCGTCGGCATTCCACAGGTGACGGTCGTGGCGCGCATTTTCCACGATGACCTCGTGCGCGCCCACCGGCTGCATCGTGTCATACAGCCCGTTGCCCGAGCGGCTGGGCTCGCCATCAATGCCGTAGAGCGGATGCGGATGGACCACGGCGCGTGCCGCCCACGGACTGCCGTTCACGGTGGGCGAAGTCGCCACCACCTGCAGATGTTGCCCCGACTCCGGGCAAAAAGGGCAGCGATAGTCGGGAGCGGAGGCACTTTCGGGCTCGTCCCCGCAGATGACCCACGAGCGCGTAATGGGATCCTTGCGCAGTTCCATCACTCTTTACTGTACGTCGGTCGACGGGCCAATGGCTAGTAGCAGTCGAAGAAGCAGTGCCTGCCATTTCATTGGACCTGAGGCAGCTACTCTGAACAGGAGAACCGACCGGGGGATTTCCGTCGGCCTAAATGGATCAAATAGAACGGATCTAGCCTGGGCAGCGTTTATCCGCTCATACAACGTTTACGTGGTGGCCAACATCTGACATGCAAGCTTGGCCAAGGCACAGCTCAGAAAGGCGGCGTTCGATGCCGTTATTGCAAGTAGTTGTAACTTTGATAGTAGTTGGAATTCTTTTGTGGCTGGTGAACCGCTTCATCCCCATGGCACCCTCCATCAGCTCCATTCTGAACGCGGTGGTGGTGATTGCGGTGGTACTTTGGATTATGAATATCTTTGGGCTTCTTGCATACCTGTCGAACATCCATGTCGGCAAGTAGCAGATGGAACGTCTCCAGCCGCAAACAACCGCGCCAGAATATGCCCGCATCTTAAATTTCGCGCCCGTCTACGAAAGGAGGGCATAAGTTGATGAATCGGATCGAACAATTCGCAGCAAAACGGTCGCTCTGGATCATGATCTTTACCATGATCCTGGCGGCAACATTCACCTTAGCTGGATGCAGTCGGAACGACCATCCCGACGTGAAATACGCGGTTGACAGCGCGATGACACAGAATGGTCTGGGCGTCGTCAAAGTTTCGCAGGACCGGAACAAAGGCGTCGTAACGATCAAAGGGGATGTGGAGTCGGAAGACCAGAAAGCCCGGGCGGAAAACATAGCCCGGCAGGCCGCTCCAGGCTATACGATCGCCAATGAGCTCGGCGTCACGCCACCGGGCACGGGTAGTCAGGCCAAAGACGTTAACTCAAAGCTCGATAGCGCCATCGAGGATAACTACAAGGCCGCCTTGAAGGAGCATAAGAATCTTGACGATCAGAGTATTTCTGTTGATGCTAAGAACGGAACCCTGGTACTAAAGGGCAGCGTTAAGACGAAATCGCAGCAGCAGGAAGCCGTCAAGCTTGCCAAGGCCGTCCCCAACGTCCAGGAAGTTGTGAATGAGATTGAGGTAAGGCCGGACAAGAATGCGACGGCTCAACCATAACCACAACCCACACTCCGATCAGTCCCACTTCTCGCTTATGCGAGCGTGGGACTTCTGTCTCGCAGGTCGGGCCTTGCCCATGAGCGTTTGGATCGAGCTTATTTCGATGCTTAGCATTCAAACGAAAGCTCCCGTGTGCGCACCGGCTGCAATTCTCTTAACATACGTAATCGAGGTTGACACCACTCATGTTTACTCCGCAGCCGATTGGATTTGTGAGCAGTCCATACAAAACCACTCAGGAGATTCCCAAAGGTTTGGGTACGAAGCACGAGGCGGTCGGCATGCTTAAGATTCTTCCGGAATTTGAGCCTGGGCTGACCGACATCGAAGGATTCTCTCACCTGTTCGTCATCTGGGAGTTCGACCGCTCGCAAGGATTCGAGCTACTGGGCACGCCGCCCAGCGATGATCGGCCACACGGCGTCTTCGCGACCCGGTCCCCGCGGAGACCGAACCCAGTCGGCCTTTCGGTTGTCGAGCTGCTTGGCTGCGAAGGTTCCTTACTGCACGTGCGCGGCCTCGACATGCTCGATGGCACACCAATTCTCGACATCAAGCCTTATCTCTCCAGCATCCCCGAGGAGCAGCTACGACGTGGCTGGCTGGCAGAAGCTGAAGCTCGTAAGAAGGGATGACCCCCTCGCTCTAATAATGTGTTTAGGAATAATGCAGGCTGCTGGCGCGCCCGGAGAGATTCGAACTCCCGACCTATTGCTCCGGAGGACTCGCCGCACGAGAAGTCAACAACTTAGCTAAAGTATCACGAAGTGTCAACACGCAGTATTCATGCGGGTTTCGAGCACGTTGCGCCCAAACCCGTATCACTTCCGAACAGTTGGGAGAGGCAGGGGGTAGGCACAAAATTGGGCACAGTCGAAGCGGCAGAGGGTAGCACCTGAAGCATGCTTTTCCGGGCAGGGGTACGCCCCCCTCAGGCATACCCGCCTTGTGCGTCATACATGCGGCTCAGGCAGTTTTTCGCTAAAAAGCACTTGCACTCGGCTGCTATAGTGGGTACATGCCGCGCAAAGGCAAGCCGCTCCGGCTGCCACTGGTTGATCCAGCCAGTCATCCGCCACCCGGCTTTCGCGCCATGCTAATCCGCCGCGCCAAACTGAAATACCCCGAGATGTCCGAGTCGCAGATCGCGCGCTACGTGGGGTGCAGTCCCAGCAACGTGCATCAAGTCCTACAGAGTTTCCTGGCGTGCCGTCCCATCAGAAGTCGCCTCTTTCGAGTCTGATTTCCGGTTGCGTTGCAAACGTCCTTGTCTTACAGAATTCGTCACGGAATCGCGTCCCGCAAGAGTCGCGCGTTTCCGAGCCAATAATGCGGACATTTACGACGGGGCGCAGGTGCGGGCACTTGAGTCTATTACTAAGGCCAGAGTCCCAAAAAGCAAGGCGGCACTCACGGTACCTGTTTTGGGGGAACGGTCAACGCCCGGAGTTCGCCTAACTGCTCCGTCTCTTGCTCTCTGCCCTCGTGGTTGAGGCTGACACGTTCAGATTGCTCGATGTACACTCTTACCGTCGTTCGAGGGCTATATGGAAGAGGCAGCCATTCCCGAGAAAACACAGGTCGAAATACCGTACAGCGTTGTTGAGTATACGGCGGTTTTCAGGAGGCCCATTCTGGAAGCATGGCCTGCCATTGCACTGATCGTCTCAGCCGTTCTGGAGGCTTTAGAGCCCCACGGCTTCAAACTCGATGGCGTCGAGACCAAGACTCACACCGAGAAATTGAACGACTATGCAGTTGTTTTCAGACGTACTCCTCCCGGCGTGACGCTAACAGTTCAACTGGGAAAGCTCACCATACTAGCCGAGAATCTCGATTGGGGCGACGCAGAACAGTTCCTTGTTGCCGCACACGCGGGCATTGGAGTGGTGCTGACGAAGGCGAAGGCCGAAATTCAGTCGCAGCAGCTCGGGCTAGGAATTCACATTCAGATTAAAACGAAACCCCGTCTTGAAGTTGCCGCCCCGCTGCTCAGCCCAACAGCGTTGAAACTGCTGGATGGAGAAATGAAGTTCCCGGGGATCATCCTCCAACGGGGAAAAGCGACCCTAATCGTGGACGGCTCCTTAGCATTTGCAAACGGCCTGTTCGTCAGAATCAACAGGGAGCACGCGGCAGACGTTACTTTGGAGCGGATTGCTGAAATCCTCCGTGCGGACGAGGAGCGATTGTTTGAGGTTCTGGGTTTGGAAGGTGCTCTGTGAGTACAGCGCCGACGTTTCAATTCGCGAATTTTTCGGACGCGCAGCCCCTTCTGAGCCATCTACCCGTGCATATATGGCAGCCTGAGGACTGGTTTGATCAACCTACCGCAAGGAAGCCGCCCTGTTCAGTTCCCGCGGCTAGACAGATGTTCTTGGAGAGGTCGGCAAGCAGTGTCCCGGCGACGCATACGGCGCGAAGCCTTGACGTAGAGAGGCTTCTGAACGTTAACATTCTGGACACTGCAATGGTAGCGGCT
>JBKQKT010000473.1:0-15646 GCA_052147365.1 Candidatus Korobacteraceae bacterium
ATGTCGTCAGGCGTCGCGGGACAGTCGATAGCCTGCGCCACAGTGGACGATGGCTGCGACTGTTGCGTAGTGCGTCACCGCGCTATTGCGTTTATGCCGCGGGCCTCAATGCAGTTTCGAGTTTCGAGTTTCGAGTTTCGAGTTGGGCAGCGGCTGGCAAATCGGCAGCCGACCATGACATTCCCTTGCTGGAAACTCGAAACTTGAAACTCGAAACTGCTTTGAGTTGGCTTCCGATCGCCAAACTCCCCGTCCGTACTACGCCCGACGAAAGGGACATCGCGGAGGCCATTCTCTGGAACTACCGTGAGTTTCTAGTGGAAACCCGCGCATGAACGCGAGCGCCAATTCGGTCAGCCTGGAAGTGAGGAATAGCCGTTCCGTGCGTTACGAACTGGAGCCATTGACGAACGAGGAGCAGGCCACGTGGGACGCGCGCATAGCGGGCTACGAAACCGCGCACCTGTTCCATCGCCGCGCCTGGCTCGACTACCTCGCCCAAAGCCAGGGCGTGCAGATTCGTTATTGGGCGATTCGCGAAGCGGGAAAGACGGCCGGTTATTTTTGTGCCGGAGTATTTAACAAGGGCCCGTTTCGCATTTTGGGTAGTCCTCTGAAGAGCTGGGGAACCAATTTCATGGGTCCGGCAGTGAATTCGGGTTTTTCCGCCGAGGCGTTTCTTCAGTCCCTCGATGAGCTTGCCGCTCGCGAAGGCCTTGCCACGCTGGAGATCGAAAACCCGGTTCTGGACCCTGGCCTGATGGCTTCGCGAGGCTACGAAGTCAGAGTGGATTCCACTTATATCATCGAACTCACGCCGCATGATGAAGACCTGGTTTGGGAGCGGATCGACAAGAAGGACCGCTCCACGGTAAGGAAGGCCCGCCGTCTTGGGCTGACTGTAGTGGAAGCCAGCGATGCCAGCATGACTGATGAGTATTATGACCAGTTCATGGAGGTAATGACACGTAAAGGCCTGTTCCCGCCTTACGATCGCGATCGTCCACGTTTACTGTTCGAGCACTTGCATCCGAGAGACATGCTGCTGGCGTTACAAGTCCTCGACCCCGAGGGACAGCCTATCGCAACTGGTCTGTTCCCGCACGATGACAAGACCATCTACTACTGGGGCGGAGCGAGCCGATTTGCGGGACGGCAGTATTCGCCCAACGATCTTATGCACTGGTCGGTGATGGAATGGGCGCTGAAGCGCGGGCTCACTGCCTACAACATGTGTGGCCCGGGCAAGTTCAAGCAGAAGTTCGGCGGCGCGCTGGTGCCCATCCGGCGCTGGCAAAAATATTATTCGCCCATGGCGCGCGTAGGACGCGCAGCTTATGCCCGCTATCACGGCATGCGCACCAAAATCCTGGGACGCTGGGAGCGCTTGACTCATGCTGGCGGAGGAGTCCGCTAATGCGCATCCTGTACATCGCGACGATGTATCCGCTTCCGGTGAACAACGGCGTTAAGATGCGCGTCTGGTATCTCCTTCGCGCCATCGCCAATGCCGGTCATGAAATCACGCTAGCGACATTTGCGGAGCCGGAAGAACCGGGCCCAACCCGGCAGGAGTTGAGCAGAGTTTGCAAGGATAGCGAGATCGTCGTGCGGCGCATGCAGAGCCTCTCGGGCAGCACCAACCACGTAGCGCGGCTGTCCTCGGTGCTGTCACTCTCTCCATTTGCCCTGAACCGGTTTCGGTCGGACGAAATGCGCTCCCGACTGGAACACAGGTTGCGTAGTGACGTTTTCGATTTAGTCCTGTGCGACAATGTTTACACGACTGTCAATTTGCCGCCGACGTCGCTTCCGTTGCTGATGAACAGCCATAACGTGGAGCACCTGATTTTGCAACGGTATGTCGAGCAGCAGAGCAACCCCTTTAAGTCGCTCTATGCGCGATTGGAGGCCGGCAAGTTGCGCCGTTTCGAGGCGGTTACCTACAAGCGTGCAGCTTTGGTTTTGGTCTGCTCCAGGCTCGATGGCGAATTAATTGAGCAACTTTGCCCCGGACTCAGGACCGTGGTTGCGCCCAACGTGGTTGATGTAGCTGAATGCGAAATGGCGGGTGAGGAAGATCCGCTCACAATTGTGTATCAGGGAGGCATGGACTGGTTTCCCAACCGGGATGCGCTGGAATACTTCGTGCAGGCAATCTTTCCGCTGGTGCAGAAGGAAGTTCCGGGGGTACGGCTGATAGCGGCGGGGCGCAATCCCGCGCCCGAGTTTCGCGCCCGGTTCTCGCATATTCCGGCGCTGGAGTTCACAGGGACGCTGCCCAACCTTCGCCCTGTGATTGCCAAGGCAGCAGTATGTGTCGTACCGCTGCGGATCGGCAGTGGCACAAGGTTGAAGATCATCGAAGGCGGCGCTATGAGTAAAGCCATGGTCTCTACAACGATCGGCGCTGAGGGCCTGGATTTTGTGCCCGGGAAAGAAATCTTGATTGCTGATGACCCAGCCGCGTTTGCAGGAAATGTGGTTGAACTGTTGCGTAATCCTGCGCGCCGCAAGGCGATGGGCGAGGCCGCACACAATCGGGTGCTGCGGGATTACGATCTCAAGGCCCTGGAACGCTCCGTTGCGGTTGCATTTCAGAGCTTGCAACAGTCAATTCGTACGGAAGCCGGGAAGGCACAACTTAAGCCGGTGGGCCAAGGAGAATCCGCTTGTTAATTTACTTTTTCGTGATCATCGGGATGCCGTTTATGCGGCATCAGTTCTGGAATGCGGAGTTCGGGCCTGGTCTGACGACGACGAAACTGTCGGGCGCAATCTGCTTGATTTATGCCCTTGTCTATCTGGCGCGCCGCCATGGCATTCCGCGTTATCTGGTTGCGCCACAAGCGGTCTTGATGATCTTGTTCTTCGGGTTTGCCGGCTTCTCATGGGTGAGTACGGGGTGGCAAGCCACCACGATCGATCTCGTCAACCCGATTTACATGTACTTTTCCACCCTGGTGTTCTTCTTCATCACCATGACTGTCATCGACTCGGTAAAAAGGCTTTACTGGTCATGTATGGTAGCGGTCGGCTCAGTAGGCTTCGCCTCGGTTTATATGTTGCGGGAATGGCAGCGTGGGACCGAGACATTCGGAGAAGGCTATCGTCCAGGATGGGTGGTTGGCGACGCCAACTACTTCACGATTGCGGCTTTGGCGGTAATGCCCATTGCCTTTGAACTCACACTTGTGGCCAGCAGCAAATTGGAAAAAGTGTACGCAGTGGCCTGTACGCTTCTCACCTTCGCTGCGGTCACGCTGGGCGCGTCGCGTGGAGGATTTCTCGGTATCGTGCTGATGGTTTTCTACCTGATCGCGCGGTCGCGCAAACCCGCCCGCAACCTGGCTATGGTCATCGTCGTAACCATACCTTTCATGATTTTCGCTCCCAATTCGCCCATCAACCGTTTTTTCCATCCCGCTGGTGGAGACAAGGAATCGGTGAACAAACACCTGGTTGGATGGGAGGCGGGACTGAACATGATTAAGAAGCACCCGATTACAGGCATCGGATTCGGCAACTACAAAGCGGTGGTGACGCGCTACGACAAGAGCGGCGAAGTGCGTCTGGATCCCCATGTGGCCCACAATGCACATCTGGAAGTGGCCGCAGAATTGGGCCTTCCCGCGCTTGTGGTGTTCTGGGCCTTCCTGGGAACTGCCTTTTACTCCGCCGGCAAAACCAGGAAACGCGCTCTGGCCCGCGGAGCTGAGACGCTGGCGGCGATTGCCGTGGGATGTCAGGCCTCAATTCTGGGTACCTCTGTCGGAATCTTCTTTGTCAGCGGCCAGTACACGCGACTGTTCTGGTTCGTAATGTGTATGACCATGGTCATGCCACTTCTGGTCCCAGCGCGGGCTCCGGCGAAGAATCAGCCCCTGGAAATGCCGCGACCGCCTGCGGAGACGGAAGAGAGCTTTCGAGTCGGGGAAGCTCTGGTCGCGTTGCACTGATTCCGCCAGCACAGCCGGGACGAAGTTCGCCACATCTGTGGAGAGATTGACAATGGAGCGCCTCTCTAGAGCGCATTCCTGAACTCCGAACTCGGGAACGGCTGACTCACGACTTGACGCCTTTGGGGCTCGAGCTCGGGAAAGAAAACGAATCGCTTAATGTTTCGAGGGTTCTTCTCAACTTGGGCCGGACTGATTGTCAACGGCATCGTCACCATCCTGCTGACTCGGGTTCTGGTGCATGGATTAGGCAATTTCTACTACGGCCTCTGGATCCTCGTTTCCTCCGTTCTTGACTACTACGGCCTGCTGGACATGGGCGTGCGCTACAGCATGCAGCGCTTCGTTGCCCGCTACGGCGGAGCCAATGAGCGCCAGGCGCTGAACGAAACCTTCATGACCGGCGCCTCGATGGCCGCATGCATCGCCGCCGCGGCTTTCATCCTATGTACCATTCTGCTGCTTGTTCTCCCCGGCTTCTTCAATTTGAGCGGTGAGTCGCGCTCCCTGTTTCGCACCCTCCTGATCATTCAAACTGTGACTCTTGCCGTGGATTTTCCGGCGCGCATCATGGGAGCTTATCTGTGCGGCCTGCACCGCTTCGATCTGTTCAACGGCGCGGGAATCACATGGGGCATCTCGCGCGGTCTCGTGTTCTGGACCGTGATTCGCCTCGGCGGTAAAGTCACCGCCATCGCCATCGCGCAACTGATCATCGTGACCGGGATGTTCATTCTTTACTGGGCCTTCGTCAAAATCGCCGACCCGCAACTCAGCCTGGGATGGAAGCACACCAGTTGGGCCCGCACCAAGGAGCTGATTCATTTCAGCATCTTCGTATTCGTCAGCGACCTCGGCGATCGTCTGCGTTTCTACACCGGCGTCATCATCATCTCGCACATGCTGTCGGTCGCTTTGTCAACGCCCTGGAACGTCATCACCAAGCTGATGGAGACCTTCAAGATGGCGTTCTATCCCATCACAGGGCCGCTGAACACCGAAGCCAACCGGCTCGAGGGCGCTGGCAAATTCGAAGCCTCCAGGAAACTGTTCCTGCGTGCCACCAAGATGTGCGTTCTGCTGGCCTTCGCGGGGACGACGGTCCTGATCCTGCACGGCCGCGACATTCTGCACTTCTGGATCGGCGAAGGGATGACCAGCCACTTCAACGTGATGCTGGTGCTCTCTATTGCATACTGCGTCATCCTTATGCAGTCGGCCTCCAACGTGTTTCTCTACGTGCGCAGCCGTCATCGCCTGCTCGCTGCCTGGACGCTGGCGGAAGGCCTGGCTAACCTTGCGCTCAGCATATACTGGTCGCGGCAATACGGAATCCTCGGTGTCGCGCTGGGAACCGCTGTGCCGCTGCTCGTCGTGCGCCTTGGCATTCAGCCCTTCTACACGCTGCATGTCATGGAGGTCACATGGAGCGAATACCTGTCCAAGTCTCTGCTGCGTCCGGCGCTCGTCACCGCGCTGGTTCTGGCCATCGCTTCGGTTACAGGACTGCTTCACCGTGCGCCGAACTTGCTGACCTTTGCCGGAATGCTGATCGCGCTTGGGTTGCTCTTTGCCGGATTCTCGTATTGGATCGTGCTTGACAACGACGAGCGGCTGAGGCTGCGTGAGCGCGGCCAACTCATCCTGCAGCGCTTGAGAATGCAGCAGGCGTAAGCGGCGTTGGTGTCTTATTCTGTCCGCCTGACTCCCGTCCACTTGTTCCCCGCAAAATATTGAAAGCAAAGGGCGAAGAAAAATTGTTCCTCGCAAATTCTTACATCCAAAGGAGTTATCCGTAACATCAAGATTCCTTTGGGCTTAGGAGGAGAATAGGCGCCAAAGCGGCAAAGTTCTGGGCAATTGGTACATACAAGTCATACTTATATGGCTCCCCACCCCCCTCCCCTATGTGCTTGGGTTTCGCGAATTCGCCACCAACTTTCAACGACTTACAGACAATTTGCCGTCCGTAAACCATTACGGTTCAATAGCTTACATATAAGTCAAATTGAATCAATACCTTACCAACATCAGCGCAAAATCTTCTATCCAAGGGAGTTACGCGTAAGATATTGCATTCACATGACTTAGGCCTAAGGGTGTGGCCGCTCCGCGGCCATCTTTTTGGGGGCATCCCGGCGGCAGGACTGGAAGTCGTGCCCTGACACAAAGCCTGATCATCTATCGCTGGGCAGGAAATCGCGTTCGTTGTGCCAGCCTTCTCACGCCCGCATATTGGCTCAAGTTGTCAAAGATCACGCAGCGCAGCGCCTCGACGCGCACCTGGCATTGAGACCTCAGTCCCAATGAGACCAATGTCGCGGACGACACGTTCGCGTCGCAAGGAAAATCCGACGGCGCTACTTACGAAGGTAATCATTTCTTCCCGAAATGGAACGCGAACTTGCCATGCGTCCAGCCGTACCTGTGAGGATTGCCTGCCGCCAGTCTGGGGTACGAACCGAAATCCCTCATCCGTGGGCACGGAGGCATATCTATGCGTTGCAAATATAGCCGGTATGGATATAATCTCATGCCATGACAGACCGCCCCGAGTCTCTCCTGCCGCTGCAACCGACGACCTTTCACATCCTGTTATCTCTCAATGACGAAGACCGTCACGGCTACGCCATCATCCTCGACGTTGCCCGGCGTACAAACGGGGATCTCAAGTTGAGCGCGGGCACGTTGTACCGTTCGATCCAGCGGATGCTGGAGCTGGGACTGATCGAGGAGACCACGACCCGGCCCGCTCCTGAGATGGACGACGAGCGGCGCCGGTACTACCGCATCACTCTGTTTGGAACGGCGGTGGCGCAGGCCGAGGCGGGACGTCTGCGGAGCTTGCTCAAGATGGCACGCTTATGCGGAGTCGCGCCCAGGACAACGTAATGCATCTCTACCGAATGTTGCTTCACCTTTACCCGTCTTCCTACCGCGCGGAATATGGCGACGAGATGACTGCCATCTTCGCGCAGGAGCTACGCCAAAGCGGCGGCGAGCTGGCGAAGTGCGGGCTCTGGCTCGCGGCGTTTGCCGAAATGTTCTCCAACGCAGCCGCGTTGCACTGGGAGATCGCACGACGCGACCTGCGCAGCGCCATCCGCTCGCTGCTGAAGTCACCAGGTTTCACGCTTACCGCGTTGCTGTTGATCACGATCGGCATCGGAGCCAACGCCGCCATCTTTACCCTCGCGGACTTCGTGCTCGTACGGCCTCTGCCTTTTCCTGAGGCGGGGCGGCTGGTGAAAGTCTGGGAGAAGCATCCTGGCTACGCCGAGATGGAGCTCTCTCCCGCCAATTATCGCGACTTCAAGGCAGCCAGTACCTCCTTCGCGTCGCTGGCAGCGTACAGCGATTTCGCCATGAACCTGGTTGGCCAAGGCGAGCCGCAGCGGGTTGAGGGAGCTTGGGTGACGGGAAACCTGTTTTCTACGCTGGAACGTCCGGCTTTGCTGGGTCGTTACCTCAACGAGCATGACGACGAGGCGGGTGCTCCGGCCACGGTCGTGCTGAGCTACTCGCTGTGGCAGGCCGACTTCGGGGGCGATGCTACTGTGCTGGGAAAGTCCGTGATTCTAGACGATAAAGCCTACACAGTGATCGGGGTCATGCCTCCCGATTTTAACTTTCCCTCTCGTGAGACGCTGTTCTGGAAGACGTATCAATTTCAGGAAGACAGTTACAAGGAGCGGGATGACAATTATCTGTCGGGCATTGGCCGGCTGAAGCCCGGCGCCACATTGGCTGAGGCCCGCTCCGAGCTGACTCTGGTGGCCGACCGGTTGCGGCAGCAATATCCGAAAGAGAACGAAGGCGTGGCCGCGACCGTGAATAGGTTGCGCGATGACCTCTCGACGCAGGCCCGGCTGCTGCTGATCGCGTTGTGCGGAGCGGCGCTGTGCGTGCTGGTGATCACCTGCGCCAACTTGGCTAATCTTCTGCTGGCCCGCTCGCTCGCGCGGCAAAAGGAATTCTCTATCCGCGTGTCGTTGGGCGCCAACCGCCGAACCCTTCTGCGCCAACTCCTGACCGAAAGCACGATTCTCGGATTGGCGGGAGGCGCCGGCGCAATTGGTGTGGCCGTGGCTACCTTGCCTCTGCTTTCGCGCCTGACGCCGCATGGCCTTCCCATCCAGGAGTTCCCTCCGCTGGATTTGCGGATGTTGCTGCTCGCTCTCGGCATCACCGCGATCACCGTCGTGGCCTTCGGGGTCGCTCCTGCGATCCGGGTGTGCAGAAACGCCGGCTTCAGCGGCCTTCGCGAAGGCGTGCGCACGGGTGGCACTGGCCACCACCGCTCGCGGTCGTCGCTGGTGATTGCCGAAGTCGTCGTGTCCGTGGTGCTGCTGATTTTGTCGGGCTTGCTGATTCGCGCGCTGTGGAAGGTGCAGTCCATTGACCCGGGTTTCAGGACCGACGGCATCCTAACGCTGCGGACGGCGTTACCCCTCCCCAAGTACGACAAGACCAGTGTGCGGCGAGAGTTCTACACCAAGGTGCTGACGGAGGTGCGCCGGCTGCCGGGTGTGACCGGCGCTGCGTACATTAGCGCTCTCCCGATGGTGTGGCGTGGAGGCATCTGGCCGGTCCTGGTCGACGGACGCTCGCAAAATCGTTCGGCAGGCAATACTGCGAGCCTGCGTTATGTCACTCCTGGCTTCCTCGCGACGCTAGGGATTCCCATTCAGTCGGGCCGCGACGTGAGCGAAACGGACACCTTCGATCATCCTTTCGTCGCCGTGGTGAGTGAGTCGTTTGTCCGGCGATATTGGCCCGATGAACAACCGATTGGAAGGCACTTTAATTTCGGCTTCCATGATCGCGAAGTCATCGGAGTCGTGGGTGATGTTCACGTGCGTGGTCTGGAGCGCACCAGCGAACCCCAGGTATATCTCTCCTACCAGCAGGTTCCTGATGGATGGCTCATCGGCTACACGCCCAAGGACCTGGCAATCCATACGTCGCAACCGCCTGAGCGCCTCATTCCCGAGGTGCGGCAGATCATTGCGGGGGCCGATCCTCAGCAGCCCATCTCGAACGTCAGGACGATGGAAGAGATCGTCGCCGGGGAGACCGAGTCGCGCACCATCCAGATGCGCGTACTGATCATGTTCACCGCGGTTGCGATTCTGCTCGCCGGACTGGGCATCTATGGGCTGCTGTCGTTCACGGTCTCGCTGCGACAGCAGGAGTTTGGGATCAGGATGGCGCTCGGCGCACGCCAGGGCGACATCTTCAAGATCGTGTTACGGCAAGGCGTGGCGCTGTCGGTAGCAGGATTGCTGCCTGGACTGGCACTTGCATATCTGTCAGCGCGTTTGCTGGAGAGCCTGCTCGCCGGAGTAAGACCGGCCGATGCGCTGACGTTCTCAGCCGCAGCAGTGCTGTGTCTGGTGACCACACTGATGGGAACGCTCGTCCCTGCGCTGCGTGCCATCCGGGTTGATCCGACCGCCGTCATGCGCTCCGAGTGACACTCGGGACTCTTGGTCGGTTGCCATAGATTCGACGGCCGATCATCCGCGATTCCAGATCGCTCCTGAGTACGTACAATTCCAAACTTGGCCCGGTGCCCAGCTTCGCTCTTCTGTTAGCAATTCGTTCCAGTAGCGATCGGCGAGCTCACGCGCCAGTGATCGATGACCGACTTCCCGGGTTTTCGAAAATCGCGAGACCCGGGCCACCCGTCCAATTTGTGCCCTCGTTCGTCGGACTATAATTGCGTGCACGAATGGGCCTAATACCCGGCACAAGAATCGGCCCCTATGAGATCATCGCCCCGCTAGCCGCTGGTGGTATGGGAGAGGTGTATCGCGCCCGCGACACTAAGCTTGGGCGCGAGGTGGCGCTGAAGCTCCTGCCGCCGGTGTTCTCGACGGACTCTGATCGCGTGGCCCGTTTCGAACGCGAAGCGCGACTTCTCGCGGCGCTCAATCATCCGCACATTGGCGCAATCTACGGTTTCGAAAACGCCGACAACACGCCGGCCTTGGTACTCGAGTTAGTCGAGGGCGACACGTTGGAAGATCGCTTGCGTCTCGGCCGGTTGCCTCTCCCCGAGGCTTTAGCCCTCGCGCAACAGATCGCCGACGCCCTCGACGCCGCCCACAGGGCTGGGATCATCCATCGCGATCTCAAACCCTCCAATATCAAGGTCACGCCCGACGGCGCGGTCAAGGTGCTCGACTTCGGTCTTGCCAAAGACCTTGCGGCCGAAGTGTCCGGTCCGGATTCGTCGGAGTCCCCGACCATTGTGGGCGCGACGATGGTGGGTGTGATACTCGGCACCGCCGCGTACATGAGTCCGGAGCAAGCGCGAGGTAAGCGTATCGATAAGCGCACCGACATCTGGGCCTTTGGGTGCGTGCTCTTCGAGAGGTTGACGGGCTCTTCGGCTTTCGGACGCGAGGGTGTTACTGACACCCTTGCCGCCGTCGTCCGAGCCGAACCAGAGTGGAGGTCGCTGCCCGCCGATATACCGGACAGCATCCGGCGACTGCTGGCACGTTGTCTTCAAAAGGATGAGAGGCGGCGGCTTCACGACATCGCCGACGCGCGGATTGAGCTCGAAGAGACGATGGCCGCGCCTCCCGAACCGGCTACAGTGCCGACGCCGCGGCGTTGGTCGCGCGCGGTATTCGCGGCGCTGTCGCTCGGGCTTGTGGGCCTACTAGTTTTCCTCTGGGTGGTGCGCCACCGATCCGAAAAGACGGTGGCGGAGCCGTCGGCAGCGGATACGCGCATCACGCGTCTCACGGATATCCCCGGTCTCGCGGAGTCTCCGGCCATATCACCGGATGGCAAGTCGGTGGCGTTCACCGCTGGTGTGGGCGGCAAACGACAGGTCTTTGTTCAGCTCATTGCAGGCGGCGCGCCACTGCAGATCACGCGGGACGCCGTCGATCACGAGCGCCCTCGCTGGTCGCCCGACTCGAGCTCGATCCTGTATTTTTCACCGGCTACACCAGGAACAGTCCAAGGGAGCATTTGGGAGATCCCGGCGCTGGGAGGCGCGCCGCGGCGGATCGTCAACAGCGTGGGAGGCGCCGATGTCCGTCGGACTGATGGGCGGCTTGCGCTCTTCCGGCTGGCGAAAGAGGGTCTTCAGTTGGTGACAGCGCCTCCGGACGGCTCCCGATTCGACGTGGTCGCTGATTTCGTACCAGCCACCTACTACTTGTTTCCCCGCTGGTCGCCGGACGGCAGATGGATTGCTTTTCAGCGCGGAGACAGCATCAGGTTCGACATCTTCGTCGCGCCCGCCACGGGAGGGGGACCGCGCCAGTTAACGCATGACAACGATATGATAAACGGCTTTGCCTGGTTACCCGACAGCACGGGCATCCTCTACAGCTCAAGCCGCGGCGGCACGATGCCTTATTTGCCGACGTTAAACCTGTGGAAAGTGAACTTGAGTGACGGAAGCGTCCGGCAGGTCACATCGGGCGAGACCTCGTATATGAGTCCGGACATTTCCAGCAGTGGCGCAGTCCTGGTCAGCCGCATGAAGCTGCAGACCGACATCTGGAAATTCCCGGTCGACGGCCGGCCCGCCGACAACGTGCAGCGAGCCGTTCGCGTGACGCGACAGACCGGAGAGGTCCTTACCCCGACGCCCAGCCCCGACGGCAAAGAGGTCGCGTTTCTATCCGACAGCGGCGGTCATGCAAACCTGTGGGTGGTGAACACCGAGAGTGGAGCGCGGCGCCAGATCACTGACGAGCGCGATCCGAAGGTGGCCATAGGCGTCCCAGTGTGGTCGCCCGATGGAAACACCATCGCTTTCGTCTCCTCGCGCGGCAACCAGGGGTTGACGTTTGGGGTCTGGCTCGTAGATTCGGACGGGAGCAACCTGCGCAATCTGGTGAACCCAGGTCTGGGCCCCGCCTGGTCGCCGGATGGCCGCTGGCTGTATTACTCAACGCGCGGCGGCGCAGCCGCCACTGTGCTGAAAAAAGTGCGGGTTGACGGAGGGCTGGCTGTCACCGTAAGAACCGAACCGCTGCGCAACGTGATCGGATTGTATGGCACGACTTTGTACTATACCTTCGAGCGGCCGCTCGTCGACGGCGCGCCGGAATTCGACATCCGGGTCGCCACTCCCGAGGACGCTCCGTTTCGCGTGCTCGCGCGCATTCCGGCATCGCGAGTGCCGATCTGGCAGATTGTCAATCCCGCACTGTCACGCGACGGAAAATGGATGGCGCAAGCACTTACCGACGGGTTTACCACGAACATCTGGTTGCTCTCGACCGCGACCGGCGAATGGCGTCAGATTACCGATTTCGGCGAACGCGCGACATTCATCGCCCGCCGCGTGTCATGGTCGTCAGACGGGCGCTCCATCCTGGCCGCGGTCGCCGAGGGTAATTCCGACATCGTTCTGTTGGAAGGATTAATTAATGTTGGGCGGGAGTGAGCGAATCGGACGACGCCTCGAATCCAATCCTGGGTCTCGCGCCTTTCGAGACCTGGCGAGATATAGAAGCGCTTCCTACCTCGGGACGGGATCGGCGAACTCACGCGCCAGTGATCGATGACCGACTTCCCAGGTCTCGAAAATCGCGAGACCCGGGCTACCCGCCGTGGGCCTTTGAAAAGGCTCCAGGGTCAAGAAACCTGACTGGAGCGTTGCAACTCTGCGGGGAGCCGGTGTACATTTTTGGTCGTCCGGAAGCGGACCCAAGGAGGACAGGCCATGGCATTTCTCGTATGGATCGTGGTTGGAATGATTGCAGGTTGGCTTGCTGGGCTGGTAATGAAGGGCGGTGGCTACGGCGTACTGGTGGACATCATTCTCGGTATCCTCGGCGGCTTTGTGGGCGGTTGGATCTTCGGGCTTTTAGGAATCTGGCCGGGCGGCGGGATGATCGGCTCCATCATTGTGGCATTTGTTGGCGCCGTGATTTTGGTCTGGGTTAGCCGTTTACTAAAAAGAGCCTGAAGAAGGCTTTTGATGATGTAAATCGCCGGGTGCGCCAGATCTCGCGCCTTTCGAGACCTGGGCGACTACGACGTAGAAGTACTTGCTACCTCGGGACGTGATTGGCGAGCTCACATCCCAATGATCGAGAACCGACTTCCCGGGTCTCGAAAATCGCGAGACCCGGGCCGCCCGCGGGTGGTTGATAATCACAAAAAGAAGAAGCGCTGACTTCACTCGCCGACCCGGCCACCCCGCCGAGACCTGGGGGCACCCCGGTGATAGGGGAATTAAGCTGCGGATCGCTGTTGATGCAGGTCCTCTGGATTTTTGCCATACTGATTGCGGAAATGCGTCGACGCATCGGGGGCGATAGGCGCGCCATGGCCGAATCCGGCGGCGTCGAAAGAAAGACTGGCAACTTTGCGCTGGCTCGCACGGCCTTCCTCCAAACTCTCGAAGCCGACAGGATCACCGAGGCCCATGATGTTCATGCATACGTCTCCCACGAACAGCATTCGTCCCGGACGCCACAATAGCGCGACCTGTCCCGCGCAATGCCCAGGAGTAGGAATAACTTCGATGCCGCCAGCGATGGGCAGTATTTCCCCAGCGGTCAAAGGCTGGTTGATGGCTACCGGCTCCAGTCGCTCTTCGGGATGGTAGAGCAGCTTGCACAGCACTCGCCGCAATAGACCAGGTGCCGGCGTCATGGGCCGAAAAGGACCTCCACTCTCGGCCATAGGGATGTCGAGCGGGTGCATGTAGGTCCTCGCACCGGTTTCCCGCACGATCGCAGCGGCGCTGCCGATATGATCCGGGTGGCCGTGAGTGAAAATCAGGTGCTTGAGCTGATTTGGCGAACGGCCAAGCCCGCGGATCGCCCCGAAGACGGCTGCCTCCTTACCTGGGTAACCAGCGTCGATCATTGTCAACCCGTCGTCGCCCTCGATCAGGAAGGCGTTTGCGAACCCCATCGGGACGATGTGCACACCATTGATCACACGCTTCGCAGACATAGGCAGAATCCCTCGCGTGAATCGACCTTCACGTATAGGATGGAGGCAAATAGGGCCAAGGATGCAACCAAAATCGCGAACTCTCCCAGGAAAAGCCTTTGCAATGTCGGTCCACGAAGCGTGTCGAGGAGAGGTTGCAGGTTGCCGACATGATGGTTGAAGTGGGTTACAAAGCCTCTGAGCGTTGATTCGAGAGCCGACTGCTACAATCATCGGCGCCTGCACCAGTCGGGGCGGCAATCTATGAAGATGAAATCAATGATCGCGACTCCCGGCAAACGCATCCGGCTGAAGGATTTCGATCCAGCTCACAAAGGCGAGTACAAGTCGGAAGCGCACGCCCAAACCAAGCTCAAAGAAAACGTACAGCGTTTGGCCAAGTATCAGGACCTGCTGTATTCCGCCCATGCTTACGCGCTATTTCTGATTTTCCAGGGCATGGACGCAGCCGGTAAGGACAGCACCATCAAACATGTCATGTCGGGCGTCAACCCGGCGGGATGTGAGGTCTTCAGCTTTAAGCAGCCGTCACAGCGGGAACTCGATCACGATTTCCTCTGGAGGACCTATGCGGAGCTACCGGAGCGCGGCCGGATTGGGATCTTCAACCGCTCCTATTACGAAGAAGTTCTGGTGGTGCGGGTCCATCCCGAGTTGCTCAGCCACGAAGATCTGCCAGGTTTCAAAAAACCAACCAGAAAATTCTGGGAGCAACGGTTCGAATCGATCAATGACATCGAACGTCATCTGGTGCGCAACGGCACGGTGATCTTGAAGTTCTTCCTGCACGTGTCGAAGGAGGAGCAGAAGAGGCGATTGCTGGCGAGATTGGAGGATCCGAAGAAGAATTGGAAATTTTCCGAGGCCGATCTGCATGAGCGGCTGCGCTGGGACGACTATATCGAAGCATACGAGGACATGCTGGGCCATACCAGCACCAGGCATGCTCCGTGGTACGTCATTCCAGCAGACCATAAGTGGTTCACACATCTGACAGTTTCGGACGTCATCGTGGACACGTTGAAGGGGCTGAACCTCAAGTACCCGTCGCTGACGTCCGAGCAGAGCGCACAATTGGGCAAGGCGAAGAAGGCGCTGCAACAACAGAAGTAAGGAAGCTGTGAGCGAGGGACGTCAGTGGGTTTGGCGCGCAGGTCTCAGGTTTCCAGCAATACTGTGTCACCAACCCGCACTTCCCCAGGGGTAAGGACCGTCGCATAGACGCCCGCGCACTGTTTGTGCTGCTGAGCGACGCAGCGAAGAATGGCGGGGCTCGGCTTTGCGCTCGCAGGATCGAGCGTGATCATCATGCAACGCTGGTCAACTTGCGTGATGGCGATACGGGCTGCGTCTCCCACACGAACAATCCGGCCCACCCAGCTCAATTCATCGAAGGCTTCGCCGCCCTCCAGATCGACCAGCAGGTTCGGGCGAAAGCGCCAAGGGTCCTCGTCGGTTTCGCTTTCCTCCGCGATTCGAGTTATCGTCTGGCGGCCGATGAGCGAGACGGGCGCGACATCGTATGAGCCACGGTAGTCGTACAGCAAGAAGAGCTCCCGGCCCGAACGCGCCTCGAGTGCCCGGCGGAGTTCGTCGCTCTTAATGGGGAACTTCTCGCCACCAGGGGCGGTGACCGTCACCTCGACTTCCTGCGGGGTGGCTTGCTCTACGCAAGTGCGGTAGAGAAGCAGTTCCGGTAGCTCCCGGGCAGTGAACCAGGGAAAGGAGCTGCGCGAGGCCGT
>JBKQKT010000474.1:0-3418 GCA_052147365.1 Candidatus Korobacteraceae bacterium
GGTGGTTCACAGGGAAGCGGCTCGCAGGGAGGAGGCGGTTCTCAGGGCGGTGGTGGTATGCTGGGAGGCGGCGGTTCACAAGGAGGGGGTGGAGGCTCAGCTAGTATTCCACCGGTGCAGCACTTCGCGATTGTGGTATTGGAGAACGCGGACTACACCGACATTGTCGGCAGCCCCAATGCACCCTACATCAATAGCTTGATTGCGCAAGGGGGTCTGGCGGCTAACTATTACGCCGACGTTCACCCATCCATCGGCAATTATTTCATTATGACGACGGGAGTAGCTTATTCGACGGACGACGACTTCTCGGGGGTGGTCCCGATTGATAATGTCGTGCGTGAACTAACTGCTCCGTCGAAGCCGTGGAGGGTGTACGCGCAGAGCTTGCCTTACCAAGGCTATCTGGGAGGCGACGTCTATCCTTACCTGCGGCGGCACAATCCTATTTCCTATTTTTCCGATGTTCAGCCACCGTCGCAACTCAACCTGAATATCGTTCCCTTCTCGCAATTGACTGCTGATCTCTCCAGCGGCCAACTCCCAGCCTATGCCTTTATTGTCCCTGATGCTGAACATGATGCCCACGATTGCCCCGGCGGCGGCACGAATTGCGACATCGGAGTCAGGGTTGCCGCTGCTGACGCATGGCTGTCCAGTAACATCCCACAACTGCTGTCTAATCCACAGTTTCAGCAAAGCGGCGTGCTGGTGATAACGACCGACGAGTCTGCTGATGATCTTACGAATGGGGGTGGAAGAGTTGCCACCGTCGTAGTTGGCACCAAGGTGAAAGTCGGCTATGTAGGGACTGTTCAGTATGACCATCGCAGCCTCTTTGGACTGAGTCTGACCGCCCTGGGGGTGAGTACTATTCCCAATGGCGCAGGCACTGCCAATCAGATGACCGAATTCTTTCAGTGAGAAGCGCGACTCTTTGCTGCCAACTGGGGCAACAGAATGCCGTAGGCGGAAGCCACAGCAAATCCAGCCTGGCAGCCTGACAATGGGGCGACATGAAGAAACGCAAGAAGCCGCCAAGGCGTTACATGATTTTTTGTAAAGATTTGTAATTCCTTACCAAAATGGAACTCGCGGTGTGTGAAGCTGCATCGCGCTGCCGTCGGTTCCGCGACCAATTCATGTGCGGGCAACTTGCTTGGCAGCCTTCATCACCGTCTTCTGCATGCGGTGCTCGCCTGCCCAATACAGGCTGATCTCGTGGCCATCGGGATCGTTGAGATAGGCATGCCGCCAGCCCCAGGGCATCATGCGCGGCAGTTGCGTGATGTAGAAGCCCTTTTGCTGGAGCTTGTGGCAGAAGCCGTCGAGGTCATGGATTTCGAAGTACAGCCGAACTCCCTCGCTCGCGACTGACACTCCCGGTCCGGCCTGGTGCAACGCGATGGTGCCGTCGCCGCCCGGTGCGCGAAGGCGGGCATAAACCGGTGTTCCTTCGTGGCGGAAGTCTTCGATCAGCTTGAAACCCAGCATGTCGTGGTAAAAACGCATTCCGCGCTCCACATTTTTCACGTAGAGCATGGCGTGGTTGAAGGTAAGCTTCTCGCCTGTTTCTGGAGCCGCGACGGCCTTGGCCGGTTGCACCTTGGCTGCACTGGTCTTCTTCGCAACTGTTCGTTTCGCTGGCTGTGCTTTCCTGACAACGGACGTCTTCGCCGTCTGAGTTCTTGCGGTCGCTTTAGCTGCCGTCTTCTTGCCCTTCGCTTTTTTCATGTGCCCTCACTCATTAGGATTCCAATCGTATGGCGGGAATACCAGCAATTGTCAAGGTGCTGCAACGGGTAGCCAGGGACAAAGTTTCCTCACCGCGCGACGTCCTGTAGAAGACCTGCCCCAAGGTTCACGGTGCCACCTAAGTGCTAGGCGAGATTTCAATCCTACTAATTTCCTTGCAGGTTGCTCCCTTTCTGTGATTTACTGCATCCCATTTTGGAACTGTTGTGATCGTCGTCGGGGGGTGCGCGATGATCGTACGAAGCGTGCTGCGACCTGCCAGTGCTTCCTTGTTTCCTCTTGCAGTGTGCCTGTTGTTCTCGCCTTGTAGTTGTCTGTCGCAATCGGATTCCCTTAACGACGCGCACGTGGTGCCGCGCGATCCCTCTGGCCAATTGGCGCGAGCGAGTGCCGGTAAACCTGCGCTGAGCGCCAGCCTCAAGCCATTTCGGGCCAACGTGGACCTCGTGCTCGTTCCTGTCACCGTGACCGATTCGTTTAGCCGTCCAGTCCTCGATCTCCCCAAACAAGAGTTCACGCTTTATGAAGACAGTATCGAGCAGCCGATCCGGTACTTTTCCAAGGAGGATGCGCCAATCTCGGTGGCTTTGGTGCTGGATTACAGCGGCAGCATGAAGAACAAGATTGAATATGAAAATCAGGCAGTGAAGGAGTTCTTCATCCATGCCAATCCGGAAGACGAATACTTCATCATCACCATCTCCAGCAAACCCAAACTGATCGCCTCTTCTACTCAGTCCATCGGCACCATCGAAGAACGCCTGGCGTCAAGCAAGCCACAGGGAGCGACGGCCCTTTACGACGCGGTCTATCTGGGGATCAGCAAGCTGCGCAGCGCGCGCTATCAGCGGAGGGCTTTAGTCATTATCTCGGACGGTGGCGACAACCACAGCCGCTACAGCCTGAAGGAAACCCGGCAATTGATCGAGGAAGCCGACGTCTTGACCTATGGAATCGGCATCTTTGACGATATGCCCATTCCGTTGCTCAAGACGGTCGAAGAACGTCTGGGCCGGCAGTCGATGAGCCGGTTGACCGATGCCAGCGGCGGCCGAACCATCCCTGCCGACGATCGTCGCCAGATACCGGAAATCGCCGCCCTGATCAGCCGCGAGCTACGCGATCAGTACATGCTGGGTTATCAGCCCAGCAATCAAGAGCGTGACGGCAAGTGGCGCAGGATCAGAGTGCGCCTGGCCGCAGCAGCCTCGCCTCGCCACATTCACTATCGGGAAGGTTACGTAGCGCCGGGCCAGTGAAAAGGCCAACCACGTTTATGGTTGGCCTTTGACGCTAACGGCTAGCAGTTTTCAGTTTGAAGGAGCCGTGGCCTTCTTTGCTTTCTTCTTCGGAGCTGGAGCGGCGTTACGCGATTGCGGCTGCACCTGCGTTTCGTCAACCACGGTACCCTCTTCCAGTTGTCCGCCGCACAGATTGCCCTCCGGGACAAAGTAGAAATGAGTCGCCTTGCCCTTGGTGCCGCCCGTACGCGGCTGGACGCGAGCGGCGTCAGCCTTGTTCGGGCCGTCCGTAGTCAGGTAGTACTTGACGTTCACGGAGCGTTGCGAACCCAGGGTCTGCTCTTTCACGACTTCCTTCTCGTCGGTGTAGCCCACGATGTCCAGCTTGCCATTGGGCATCTGCTGCAACCGCAGAGACAGTT
>JBKQKT010000475.1:0-3283 GCA_052147365.1 Candidatus Korobacteraceae bacterium
GGCCATGCCGCAGTTCGTCCAGAATTTCGGTCTTCTCCAGCGTTTCCATACGTTCACCGAGGGTACCAGAAAAATAGGCTACCCAGCCGGGAACAAGTGATGGCCACGGTCCGGCGGGAACCACCCCGCCAGAAGTTCCAGACGGTGGACCGTAGACGGGAGCGCGCGGGGCCGTACCGAGTTCTCCCGCCGGCGCGTGAGCGAAGGCACACGTGTTGAACACCGTTCCGGGCAGGCAGTGTGGCCCGTTCGGGTCGCCCACTATGTCGGGACGGTTAAAGCTGTCGAAATTGTAGTTAAAATACTGCCCCGTGTTCCCGGCTCCTGGTTGCCCACCGAATGTTGGACCGGTATTGGCGCTGTCGACGACAAACAGCGGGAATCCAGACTCGGCTCGCTGGATCAGGTTGACCTGCCAATTCGCCAGAATGGCGTTGGCCACTCCTCCCATGTTGCCGCCGTAGCGCTTGCCCTTGCCGAAGGGCAGATCGTAAAGAATGCTGGCGGTAAAAGTATCGTTCAGGTTGAGCTGCGACAGCCCCCAATCCAGCTTCTGCGTTCCGGGCAGAGGCCAATACAACGCGCCCGCGTTAGTGCCTAGGCCGTCGGTTAAGCCAGAGTCAAAGTTGCGGGCCCAGGTATAGCCCAAGAGCGCGTAGATGCCGTGCCGCGCACTTTTGGTTTCCGCCTTAATTTGCAGCGAGTCGTATCGCGCCGCCCCTACGCTGTTGTTGCTGTTGACTAACTGAAAAGCATTGGAGGCAATGATGGAGCTGCTGAGGCCGCAGCCCAGCGTGTAGCTCGGATCGTAGGACTGATTCACAGTCGTCGTACCGGGAATCTTCGGGAAACATGCGTAGGGCGAAAAGACGTTCTCGTTCACCTGGCTGACCAGAATGTGGGCGCTGCGCGAACCCGCATAACCTGCAGTCAGCACAATGTTGCCGGGCAACTGGCGCTCAATGTTCAAGTTGAACTGCTGCACGATGCCCTGTTTGAAATTGCGGTTCATGGATTGAATGGTGCCGGTGTAGTTGTCGGGGTTTACCGGCGCGTTATAAAGATAGCCGCAAACTGTCGTATCGGTCGCCGGAGAACATGGCTGGGTACCGGCCACTTGCAGGGTAGACGGCGGCTGAGCTGTGCCTAAGAGGAAGCCATCCGAGAGCGACCCGTAAGGGTGACCGTACTGGTAAGAGAAGGTTGCCGGATCTACTTCCGCGTAGTAGGGCGGGTTCTGCCAGAGTCCTTGGCCGCCCTGAGCCCAGGCGGAGTCGTGGTAGATCGAGTAGCCCAGCCGGATCGCGGTGCTCTGGTTTCCGAAGGGCTTCCAGGCAAGCCCAATGCGTGGTTCGAAAGCCGTTTTGTCGAATTGAATGCCGATACGTCCATCGGAAGCGACGCAGGGGAAAGGTAAGATCGAGGGTCCGCACCCCCCGGGGCTGCCTCTGGGAACGAACCAGGTGAGGGAGGCGACATCGAAGTTGGATTGCCGGTTCTCCACTTCCGTCTCGGGCGTAACCCCGGCCCAGGCCAGGCCGAGGTTAACCGTCAAATCATTGGTAACGCGCCAATTGTCCTGCACGAATGGGCGAACCAGTTTCCAGCGGCGGCCAACCGTGGCGCCCTGGAAAGTCTGGTCGTGGGCGGCAAAAATTCCGATCTCTCCCGTCAGCACATCGGCAATGTCGTCGTTCGTGAAAGCGCCGGTTTCTGTGATGAAGCCATCCTGCGAAGCATTGTTGCGCACGTTCATTTCGTTGGCGCGGTAGACCACACCGAAGCGAATCTCGTGTCTCCCGCGAATCAGGTCCAGCGTGTCGGAAACCGAGTAGACATTGGTGCCGCCTTGATAGGGAGCATACCCTCGGTCGCCTACCGCGTAATAGGCCGACATCGAAAACGAAGTCATGCCGCAGCCTTCGCAGTCATTGGTTGCCTGGTTCAGGCTGGCGGGATATCCGGTGATGCCGTCACATTTGCTGCCAATATCCGCGCCCGGAATGCCGAGGATCGCCGCTTCGCAAGTTCCGGTGCCATACGAAAGAATGTGGTTGAAAATCCGGCTGAAGCCAGCATTGAACTGATTGATAGTGTTGGCCGAAAATACGTGAGTCTCGGAAAGAGCCAGATTGCGTCCATGGTTGTTGATGAATTGATTGCTGCCGAATGCGGTAGCCTCTGACCAGCTCGGCGATCCGCCGGGAACGAAGAGGGTTGCCTGATCGTAGCTGAAGCGCGCGAAGGCGGAATCCTTGCTGGAAAAATTGTGATCGAGACGGACATCCCACGTGCCCTCATTCAGTCTTCTCGTGGGCTGGTCCTCATAGTTGAAGAAGGCGTTACCGGTCACATTAGGTGTGGGATAGAGCTGAACCACCTTCGCGCCGACCGGGTTCACCAGCGCCGCTGGAATGATGTTGCAGTTAGTCGTGCCTGCGTTTTGGGACCCGTCGGAGTTGACGGCGACAGGAACGAGAGTGCCGCCCACCGTGTTGCATTGGAGCGCGGAGAAACTGAAAGGGTCGTTGATCTGCGCTATTCCCAATGGATTGTTGCTGTAATCGTAATTCCCGTTCGCGTCCGGCGTAGTCATGGCAGTGGTTGGGACGAATCCGTCGAACGGCTGGCCCTCGCGCTCCATCTTTGCCTGGTAGTCCGCGAAGAAGAAAGTTTTGTCCTTTCGAATCGGCCCACCCAGCGAACCGCCGAACTGATTCAGATTGAATTTCGCCTGGCTGTGAGTGAAGTATTGGTCGGCGTCGAGCGAGGTATTGCGAAAGAATTCAAACAGCGATCCGTGAAACTGATTCGACCCAGACTTCGTCGTCACCAATACCGTCGGGCCTGCACGTTCTCCGTATTCCGCCGAGTAGGTGTAGGTCAACACCTTAAATTCCTGGATGTCGTCGATGGAAGAGAAGATCGCGATCCCGCCTTCATCCAACTGATTATTATCGTTGCCATCGAGCAGCCAGTCGGTGCTCTGTTCGCGAGACCCACCCACCGACAGCGAGAACGATCCGCGAGTGGAGGCTTCGCTGCTGGCCGCTCCGTTGAAGAAGCTCACCGGACTCGTCGATGCGGTCGTGCCCGGAGTGAGTGTCGCCAGCTGCACGAAGTTGCGGCCGTTTAATGGGAGGTCGGCAACCTGCTCGGAAGTGATCACCTGGCCGAGCGTGGGATTCGTAGTCTCTATTGCGACTTCGGTGGCGCTCACTTCCACGTTGGTTGAGACCGATGCGGGTGCAAGCGTGAAATCCACTTCGCGATGCTCATCGAC
>JBKQKT010000476.1:0-5739 GCA_052147365.1 Candidatus Korobacteraceae bacterium
ACAATGGGGTGACGGTAACCCTGTGCGTGCCGCCGACCGTGCTGGCCTATTGCCAGGCGGCTGAGCAAGGCAAGTTCCCGCGCGAGCATCGGCTGCGTTGGGTGAAGTGCGGCGCGGCCCCGCTGGCGCCGGAGTTGGCGCGCCGCTTCAGCACGGCGACGGGCCTGCCCATTCGCCAAGGCTATGGCATGACCGAGGCGTCGCCGGTGACGCACATGGGTTTCTTGACTCCCGACCTGTACCGCCCCGAATCGGCTGGTGGTCCCGTGGCGCAGACTGAGTGCCGGGTGCTGGACGCCAATGAAAACGAGGTCGCCCCGGGAGAGTTGGGGGAACTGGTCATGCGCGGGCCGCAGATCATGCAGGGGTATTGGAAGTCTCCCGACGCAACCGCCGCCGTGCTGCGCGATGGGTGGTATTGGTCGGGAGACATCGTGCGCACCGATGAGCTCGGGCTGTATTACGTGGTGGACCGGCGCAAGGAGATGATCAAGTACAAGGGATTCTCCATTGCGCCTGCCGAGGTCGAATCGGTGCTGCTGGAACATCCTGCGGTACGCGATTGTGGGGTGGTTGGTCGCACCGACGAGACGGGAGAGGAGTTTCCCTGCGCCTTCGTCGTTCTCCAGGATACGGCAATCGCCACTACGGAGACTGAAGCCAGCCTGCGGGAGTTCGTCGCCGAACGTCTCACCCACTACAAGATGCCGCGCGAGGTGCACTTCGTGCAATCGCTGCCGCGCACTGCGTCGGGGAAAATCCTGCGCCGGGAATTGCGGAAGTTGCTGTAACTCTCTTACTGGGCGAACGTCTTGGCGCGCTGCACATAGTGTTTCTGGAAGTAGTCGCGATATTGGCCGGAACGTACATCATCCAGCCATTCCTGGTGCTCGCGGTACCATGCGATGGTTTGCGCAAGGCCGTCGTCGAAGGACACGGCTGGTCGCCAGCTCAGCTCGCGGGTGGTCTTCTCGCAGTTGATGGCATAGCGCAGGTCGTGTCCCGGTCGGTCGGTGACGAACTGAATAAGTGTTTCGGAGCGGCTGAGGGCGCGCAAAATCAGTTTGGCCACTTCGATGTTGCGCATCTCGCAGCCGCCGCCGATGTTGTACACCTCGCCCTCGCGCCCGCGCTGCAACACGGCATCGAGCGCGCTGCAGTGGTCGCTGACGTGGATCCAGTCACGTACGTTGAGCCCGGCGCCGTAAACCGGGAGGCGCTCGCCGGCCATTGCTTGGGCAACCATAAGGGGAATGAATTTTTCCGGAAACTGATATGGACCGTAGTTGTTGGAGCAGCGGGTCACGACTGCCGGAAACTTGTGGGTGTGAACGTAGGCCAGGACAAGCAGGTCGGAAGCCGCTTTCGTCGCCGCATAGGGACTGTTCGGTTGGAGCTGAGACTCTTCCGTAAATTGCCCATCGTCACCGAGGCTGCCGTAAACCTCGTCAGTGCTGACGTGGACAAATCGCGGTACGCGAGCTTCGCGGCAGGCCTGGATGAGGTTGTGGGTGCCATCCACGTTGGTGCGGACAAACGCTGATGCGTCCTCGATGCTGCGGTCAACGTGGCTTTCGGCGGCGAAGTGGATAACCGCGTCGCATCCATGAAGCGCTTCAAGGATGGCGCGGTCGCAGATGTCCATCTGCACAAACTCGCAGCGGCCCAGCTCCAAGGCTGGCTCAAGGTTCTTCAGGTTGCCGGCGTAGGTGAGCTTGTCAAGGACAACCAGTTCCCACTCCGGATGCCTGGCCAGAGTGTAATGAACGAAGTTTGAGCCAATGAATCCCGCGCCGCCCGTGACCAGCAGCTTCATACGCCGCGCACCATGACAGGTTCTTGCGCGTTGCGCAGCACTTTTTCGCGGACCATGTTGCTGGCGTGCCAGAGCGATTCAAACGTGCCGGCGTCGGTCCACCAGCCGTCCAGCAAGGTGTGGCGGAGCGTGCCCTCGGTAATGTAGCTGTTGTTGATGTCGGTGATCTCGTACTCGCCGCGGCCCGACGGTTTCAATCCGCGAATGCGGTCGAAGACCGTGCCGTCATAAAAATAAATGCCAATAACGGCGTAGGACGAAAGCGGCTTCTTGGGTTTTTCTTCGATGCGGATGATGCGGCCATTGTCGAAGACAGGCACGCCGAAGCGCTCAGGATCGGGAACGTCTTTGAGCAGGACCATGGCGCCCTTGCCCTGCTGCTGGAAGCCGTTGGCGGCATCGCGAATGTCGCCCTCGATGACGTTATCGCCCAGCACGACACAGATCTTGTCGCCCTTGGCCCACGGCTCGGCCAGGCGCAGCGCGTCGGCGATGCCGCCCTCTCCTTCCTGATAGGCGAAGCTGAGTTGTTGCAGCCCGAACTCCTTGCCGTTCTGCAGCAGGCGAAGGAAGTCGCCGGCGTTCTGCCCGCCGGTGACGATCAGGATGTCGCGAATGCCAGCGTCCACCAGCGTCTGCAGCGGGTAGAAGATCATTGGCTTGTCGTATACGGGAAGCAAGTGCTTGTTGGTGACGCGGGTCAGAGGATAGAGGCGCGAGCCGATGCCGCCAGCCAGGACGATGCCTTTCATAGAGCTCCGTTCAGATGCCGCGGACAGCGCGTGAGCAAACCCAACCCCGCCCGTATTGCTGCGCCCGAGAATGCTTCGGGGGGCACACAAGAACGGCGAGCGAGAGAGCTGTCCGGCAACCGAGTAGTAATGATGTTTGATTATCAGCGAATTGCGTCTTGCAAGGCAAGCCGAAGCTGGCTGCGCCAGTCAGGCATCACAATGCCGAACGCCGTTTGTATTTTGGCGTTGGAGAGCACGGAATTTCGTGGCCTACGCGCCGGTGTCAAATACTGCTCCGACGTAATCTCGACTACGCGTTTGGCTTTCAGCGGCCCGCCAAACTCGCCGCTTTCGGCCGGCCAGTCAAGCAGGGTCTCGTAATCTTCCAGGATGGCCTGGGCAAACCCGGACCACGAAGTCTTGCCCCCAGCTGTGAGATGAAACAGACCGCCGCTCCAGGAGCCAGCCGCAGTGCGGCGCTCGAGCGATTTGGCGAGAATTATGGTCGTCGATTCAGCCAAGGCACGCGCCCAAGTCGGAGCGCCAAACTGGTCGCCGACCATCCGTAGCTCTTCCTTTTCGCGTGCCAGGCGCAGCACGGTGCGCAGGAAGTTCTTGCCGCGTGTGTCATAAACCCACGTCGTGCGCAGAATGATGTGTGCGCATCCGCTGGCGATGATCGCCTGATCACCCTCGAGCTTGGTCTGGCCATAGGCGCTCAGAGGACCGGTGCCATCGTGCTCTTCGTACGCAGCGGACTTGCTGCCATCGTAAACGTAATCCGTGGAGTAGTGGATGAGCAGCGCGCCACTGCGCGCGCATTCTTCCGCCATTCGCGCGGGGGCATTAACGTTGATGGCGCGCGCCAGGTCCGGCTCGCTCTCCGCCTTATCCACGGCAGTGTAAGCCGCCGCGTTCGCCACGACGTCCGGAGCGAAGCCGCGAAACGTCCGGGTTATCGCGTCCAGATCAGTCAGGTCCACCTGCTCGACATCAATTGCCAGCACTTCGCCGAGCGGCGCTAGCGTGCGCTGCAGATGCCATCCGACCTGGCCATTTGCGCCGGTAATGAGTAGTCGCATGCTCACGGTTGGTATTCCGGTAACTGGTCGCGCGCGATCTGCGACAAGGGAAGATATCCGCTGTCTTTGTTGGACAGGATGGGTGAAGGCGTTTGCCAGTCGATGCCGATTTCAGGATCGTTCCACAGCACGCCACGATCGTCGCCGGCATCGTAATAATCGCTGCACTTATAGAGAAAATCCGCGGTCTCTGAGCGCACTGCAAATCCGTGAGCAAAGCCCCTGGGTATGTAGAGCTGCAACTGGTTTTCGCCCGAGAGCAGTACGCTCATCCACTTGCCGAAGTTGGGTGAGCCGACCCGAATGTCCACCGCAATGTCCAGTACTTCGCCCCGCGCAACGCGGCATAGCTTGGCTTGCGGCTTGCGAAGCTGATAGTGCAATCCGCGCAGCACACCACGGGAAGAGCGCGAATGATTGTCCTGTACGAAGCGGTCCGCGATGCCGGCCGCAGCCAGCACGTTCTCGCGATAGGTCTCCATGAAGAATCCTCGCGGGTCGGCGAAGACACGGGGCTTGACGATCAGCACGCCGGGAAGTGAAGTTTCCAGAATCTCCAAGTTCGCTCCGGCCACCGCAGTCGACATGCGCGGCCCTCCTGAGAACAGGCAAAGCGACGATTATAATGCGTGCTTCCTGAAATCCCATGCTGCGCTGCTCTGTCATCGTCGTCACATACAACTCGGTGGAGGCGATTGGTCCGTGTCTGGAAGCCCTCGCGGGACAGGACTGCGAGATCATTGTGGTGGACAATGCATCGCAGGATGAGACGGTGCGGCGCGTCGAGGAGTTTGTTGCCTGGCACGAACTGCGCCTGCTGGCCAATGATCGGAATCTGGGATTCGCGGCTGCGGCGAACCAGGGGGCGCGCGAAGCGACTGGAGATCGGCTGCTGCTGCTCAATCCAGATGCGATTGCCGAGCCCGGAGCGGTGAAGGCGCTGCTGCAATGCATGGAGTCGAATGACGCCGCGGTAGCTGGCGGCGCATTGTTGGAGAATGACGGGGCGCCCGCGCGGGGCTTTGCCTTCCGACGGTTACCCACTCTGGCAACTTTGCTCTGCGAAGCTATGCTGGTCAACCAGCTTTGGCCGCGCAATCCGGTGAACCTCGGTTATCGCTGCCTGGATGCCGACTACTCGCAGCCGCAGGAGATAGAACAACCCGCTGGCGCTTGCGTTGCCATCACGCGAAAGACATGGGATGAACTTGGCGGCTTCGACGAGCAGTTCTTTCCTGTCTGGTTCGAAGACGTCGATTTTTGCAAGCGACTGCTGGAGCATGGCGGCAGGATCTTGTATTGCCCAAGCGCGCGCTTCCGGCACAGCGGTGCGCACAGCGTGAGTAAGCTGTCGCTTCGCGACAAGCAGGTATTCTGGTACACGAACATGCTGCGATACTCGCGCAAACATTTTCCCAGTGGACAGGTTCGGCTGCTGCGCGCAGGAATCGTTGCCGGCGTGTTGCTGCGTTCGATAGCAGCTCTTTGCGGCGCCAGGCAGGTGCCGCTCGGCGAAACCTTGGCCGCGTATTGGAATGTCATACGCCAAGCGCGGTGACACACGGGATGCCAGCCACAGCTGTTCCGAAGGTTCGTGTATGGAGCAAGCTTCGGGTAGAGCGGGCCTTCAGGCCCGCGTTCGCGAGCGCCATTTTGTTTTGCTTCCGCAGCTGAGGTCCAATGACCTCAGCGGCGGAAGCGGTTTCCTGTGCCCGGGGACACAGGCCTGAAGGCCTGCTCTACCCGTACACACCAACGTCGGCAATGCTCTAGTCCTCGAATTCAGCAGGCCCGGATGACGATTGCTTTACCTGTTTGTGTCGGACTGACAAGAGCGCCAGAGCGCAGGAACCAAGGCGCGCCAGCATGTTCTCGGTCCGGCTGCTGATGATGACCGGTACCCGGGCCCCGATTACCAGGTCTGCGATTTGCGCGTCGGACATGTACTGCAATTGTTTGACCAGCATGGTACCGGCTTCCAGGTCTTGCACCACGAGAATGTCCGCCATTCCGGCAATCGGTGACACGATTTTCTTGGCCTTGGCCGCCGCCTCGGAGACCGCGACATCGTAGCCCAGCGGCCCATCGAGCACGCCACCGGTAATTT
>JBKQKT010000477.1:0-7511 GCA_052147365.1 Candidatus Korobacteraceae bacterium
TGCGCATAGCCCTCGTTGTAATGGCCGCTGGTGGCGCCCATCATCACGATCGAGGGCGGCTTGTCGGAGAGATCGATATCGAACACAGCACCGACTCCTCCAGCAGCACCTCGTGCACGGGAGAGAGATCGAGGCCGCGGGCCAGCAATTCCAGCAGCTCCTCGCGGTTATAGGCGATGCCGCCGCCAGTGCCGCCGAGGGTAAACGACGGCCGCAGAATTACCGGGAAGCCGATCTTGCTGCTGAAGTCCAGGCCGTCTTTCAGATTGTTCACCAGCATCGACTTCGGCACGTCGAGGCCGATGGCCGTCATCGCGTCTTTGAAGAGCAGGCGATCTTCGGCCTTCTTGATGGCGCCGAGTTGTGCGCCGATGAGCTGCACGTTGTACTTCTCGAGCTCGCCGCCGTCGGCCAACTCGACCGCAAGGTTCAGAGCGGTCTGTCCGCCGACCGTTGGCAGCAGCGCGAAGACGCCTGGTGTGCCTCTCGCGGCCAGTAGTTCGGCCTCGACGCGGATGATCTCTTCCAGATAAGTGCGCGTGAGCGGCTCGATGTACGTGCGGTCGGCCATCTCGGGGTCGGTCATAATGGTCGCTGGGTTGGAGTTGGCCAGCACCACTTCGTAACCTTCCGACTTGAGGGCCTTGCAGGCCTGCGCACCCGAGTAGTCAAACTCGGCCGACTGGCCGATGACAATGGGCCCCGAGCCGATGATGAGCACTTTCGCTATGTCGTTGCGGCGTGGCATGAGCTAGCCCTTCGAGGCTTTCCACTCCTCCATCATCGTCACAAAATCCTTGAACAGATAGTGCGAGTCGTGCGGGCCGGGCGACGCTTCGGGATGGTATTGCACGCTGAACAGCGGCAGGGAGCGATGGCGCAGGCCCTCCAGGGTATTGTCGTTCAGGTCAATGTGCGTCAGCTCCACTTCGCTCTGGTTCAGCGAATCGGGATCGACGGCAAAGTTGTGATTGTGCGCAGTGATTTCGACCTTACCGGTCGCCATTTTCTTCACCGGATGGTTGCCGCCGTGGTGACCGAACTTCAGCTTATAGGTCTTGCCGCCCAGCGCGAGGCCGACCAACTGATGGCCAAGACAGATGCCGAAGATGGGCACGCGGCCCATCATTTTGCGAATGCTCTCCTGCGCGTAGGTTACCGGCTCGGGATCGCCCGGCCCGTTCGACAAGAAGACGCCGTCAGGCTTGAGCGCGAGTACGTCTTCCGCGCTCGTGGTAGCCGGCACTACCGTCACCCGGCAGCGCTCCCCAACCAGTCGGCGCATGATGTTGTGCTTGATGCCGTAGTCGTAGGCAACGACGTGATAATTCGGCGGCTCATTCTTTACGCCCACTACTTCGGTCGGTTCATGCGAGCGAACGCCCTCATCCCATTCATACACGTTGCGAGTGCTGACTTCCTTCGCCAGATCGGTACCATCCATCTTGGGAATGGAGCGCGCCTTGGCGATCAGCTTGGCGGCGTCCGTCTCCAGAGCCGAGATGACGCCGCGCATTACACCGTTGTCGCGCAAGTGCCGCACCAGGGCGCGCGTGTCAATTTCGGCAAGCACGGGAACCTTGTAGCGATCCAGATACTCCTCGGCGACCTCCTGTGAGCGCCAATTGGAGCTGACGCGAGAGAACTCGCGCACGATTAGCCCCTCGATATACGGGCGCGTGGCTTCGTTGTCGTCGGAGTTGGTGCCGTAGTTCCCGATTTCGGGATTCGTCAGAACTACGATCTGTCCAGCGTAGGAGGGGTCGGTAAAGATTTCCTGGTAGCCGGTGATGGAGGTGTTAAAAACAACTTCCCCGTAGCATTCGCCTTTAGCACCGTAGCCTTTGCCGCGGAAGATCCGGCCATCTTCCAGCGCAAGGATTGCCTGCATTGCTTCTCCGGGGAGTGGATTTTATAGATTCTATCAGGGAATGCGGCCGAGCATAAGGGGCGGATTGTGAAAATCACGCGGCGTAAGTTCCCGAGGCTCACATCACCATCATTGCAGGCCGCGCATGCGTCGTCGTGATGAACGGCACCTTCCAGCGGAAGCGCCGCAAGAGGAACTGGATAAGCTTTGTCGTTCCCGCCAGGCTGAGTGAACCTAACACAAGGCAAACTGGAATCAGCCACCACCCCAGGAGCTCATGCACCGGCGATGCCGGATTCGTCATCGTACCACCCATGCGGACACTGAAACTGAATTCTCCTGGCCCAACCCACAGTCCGGTGTACTTAGGGAGGAACGGCTTGAGCAGGGCGAGCAGCAAGAATCCAACCCCCATGAGGTATCCAGTGATCGCGATCACGAACACAATGAAGCCTTCCACGCCGGTTGTCGCCCATCGCAACGTGGCACGGAGGATCACTACCGGCGAAATGCTGTGCCGTGCTTTCTGCACGAGCACACCTGTGCGATATTGCTGCGCCAGTTCGTCGGCCGGCCCGAGTCCGGCAAGAATCTCTTCGATGCTGGTTCGTGGATCGCTGCAGCGTTCGCGAATGTGCATGCGAATTTCCTCCACGATGTCCTCGCGTTCGGCCAGAGTCATCCCGTTCAGCGCTGTGCGCAGCTGCGCCAAGTAGTCGTTCATCTGCTTATCCGTCGTTGTCATAAAGCTCGCTCCAGTTTCTTGTCGTTCAGAACCGGCTCGATCAGAAGGCCGAGCCCGGCGGAAAAGTCGGTCCATGTTTCGGCCATGCGGGTTGCGCGGTAGCGCCCGCTCTGCGTAAGTTCGTAATACTTGCGAGGGTGGCCAGCTTCCGCCTCCACCCATTGCGATTGCACCAGCCCTTCGGTCCTGAGCCGGTTGAGGATGGGATAGATCGTTCCCTCGGCGAGCACCAGACGAGAGTCGCGCTTCAATACCCGCAGAATCTCCAACCCATACATGCGGCCGTGCCAAAGGGTGGCCAGGACGGCCATTTCCAAGCAGCCCTTGCGCATCTGGGCTTCCCACTTGTCGCTGGTTTCGATTTCGGGAGCGCTGAACTTAGGCTGTGCCATGAATATTACCTATCAATACGATGTATATTGCCAAACAACTTATTAATTGTCAAGCCCCCAAGCAAGGATCTCTATTTTTATTTAGCTAAACATCTTTAAATCAATGCGGTATATAAGTATTTTAATAATTCTCTGGACCATTATATTAGTACTATGGTACATAGATAACATGAACGAGCACCAAGTACCTCTAGTCGAAGTCGAACGAGTACAGACCGGCGTGCGCATGGAGAAGCGTCTGCTGAAGATCCTCAAGGCGTTAGCCGAACTGAAAGACCTCACTCTTGGCGATCTGCTGGAGGGAATTGTTTTGCACTCTTTCGAAGGCAAGGCGCCTTTTTCTGCTGAGACGCTGAAGGAAATCGAGCAGCTTCGCAACATCTACGGCCTCACTCTCAAGGCCACTGACAGCCATAAGCTCAAGGAGCACCATCGATGAAATCGAGTCTGCTGATCTTTGCCATGAGCGGATTGATTCCTTTGCTCACTTCAAGCCGGGGTCATGCGCAGGAGACACCAGCTGCGCTAGCGCACACACGCACGGAGTTCAGCTTCACAGTGGATGCTCCTTTCGATCAGGTCGTCCCGCTATTTGGCGCTAACGAAGAACGTAAGTGGGCTGACGGGTGGAACCCACAATTCGTTTATCCGATTCCAGCGCGCGATCAGCAGGGCATGGTCTTCAACGTCGCACACGGGCAACATTCGAGCGTGTGGGTCAACACGGCTCTTGATCTCGCCGCCGGACACATCCAGTATGCGTATGTGCTGAACGACGCGATGGCGACGCTCATCGATATTCACGCAACGCGGCAGGGCTCACGGAAGACAGCGGTCACGGTCCTCTACGAACGCACCGCACTGAATGCCGAGGCGAACGAACATGTACAACACTTCGCGAAGGCCGACGCAAACGGCGGTAAGGAGTGGGGTGACGCAATGAATGCGTACTTCGCGAAGAGCGGCACAGCTGCGAAGTAGAATCGGTCACTCACAAAAAGCGCATCTCTCGCGGTCTAAAGGCCGCTCGTGATGACAATCCTCAGAGGGTTGCGCGAATCAAGCACCGACACCCCTTCGGTCTGGTTCGCCTCGTCGCTCTGGCGAATAGCGAAGAGCGAAAGGCGGAGAAGCGACTCCCTACAATTCCCGTCGTCCCTCCATCGCCTTCTGCATGGTGACCTCGTCGGCGTATTCGATATCGCTGCCGACAGGCACGCCTGTGGCGATGCGCGTCACTTTTACCAATGACGACTTGAACAGGCTCGAAAGATAGGTCGCGGTGGCCTCGCCTTCGACTGTGGGATTGGTCGCCAGGATGAGTTCGTCCACGCTGCCCGACTCGACACGCCGCGTAAGGTTAGCGATTCGCAACTGGTCCGGACCAACACCATGCAGCGGCGAAAGAGCGCCGTGTAGCACGTGATAGACGCCGTTGTAGTGGCGTGTCTTTTCGATGGCGGCGATGTTGGTTGGCTCCTCCACCACGCATACCAGGCGCTGGTTCCGGGTGGCGCTAGTGCAGTAGGTGCAGGGATCGACATCAGTGATGTTATTGCAGACGGAGCACAGTCGAAGGCTCGCCTTGACCTCGCGGATCGCGCTCGCCAGCAGTTCGGCGTCCTCGTCGCTAGCGCGCAGGATGTAAAAGGCCAGCCGCTGCGCGCTCTTGCTGCCAACGCCGGGCAGTTTCTTCAGTTCTTCAATGAGTCGAGCCATGGGCTCGGCGAATCTGGACAAAACAATCTCCGATCACATTCCTGGCAGACCCATGCCGCCAAGCATCCCGCCCAAACTGGACTTCAGCGCGGCATCCACTTTGCGCGAAGCCTCGTTGACGGCGGCAATCACCAGGTCCTGGAGCATTTCAACGTCGCCGGACTTAACAACCTCAGGCTCAATCGCCACACTCAGCAGTTGCTTCTGGCCTGACATGCGGACGGTGACGCTGCCGCCGCCCGATGATGCCTCGATAGTGATCTGCTGCATCTTCTCCTGCAGCTTCTCCGCCTGCTGCCGCGCCTGGGCCAGCATTTCTTGCAAATTAAATCCGCCCATTCATTACCTCAGGGGCTGAAGCCCCTTTTTCAACTCAAGCGGCGAGACGCGGGCCTAAAGGCCCGCTCTACCACCTCAGCTTCGGTCCTTCTGGTCAATCACGGTGCGAATCTCGGCACCAAACTTCTCCTGCATACGCTGCACGACGGGATCGGCCAGAGCGCGGCTGCGCGCTCCTGCGCCGTTGGCCGGACGCGGCGCTGATGATTTCGCAGCAACGGGCGCTGCTCCGCTCACCATCTTGAACCTCAGTGGCCTGCCGGCAGCGGTGCCCAGCGCGTTTTGAATGATGCGCTTCGGCTCCGGGCCGAGTGCAACGTCAATCAGGACCTGTGAGATCGCGACCTTGACTGAGACCTCCGCGCCGCTCAGCGACCATTCGCCTTCTTCGAGATTGTGGGCCAGCATCTCGTGACCGGCATCCTCCAGCGCTGCCAGGACAGCATTGCGCACGAGCTCAGGTGAAATCTCGTCACTCGACGCCTGTAGGACGGGTGGCGTTTCCAGCGCCAACGCCGTTGCCGTCCCGATTTCGTTCGCGGTTGATGATGTCGCCGATCCAACAGAAGCACCCGCTGCAGCAGCATCCGGAGCTATGAAGCCAGGCTGCGCCTCCGCTTTCGGCCCGCTCTTGCGGTTGCGATCAGCCTCGAACGGCGATGGCTTGCCGAAGGGAGAAACCGCCGGCGCCCGCGTCGCGGAAGGCTCAGTCTCGCTCAACGATCGCGCGACCAGACTTGGTCTCGACACTGGCGCGGCCGTGCGGGACGAAGCCGCAGCGGCTCGTGCTGGCGATGCCGCCCCACTGCTCTTCCCTGCTTCACCGCTGAGCAATTCCTCTAGCGGTAACAGCCGTTGTGCGTGTACCAGCTTGAGCAGGCCGAGTTCGAGATGGAAGCGCTGCTCCCGCTTATAGCCAAGTTCCCCGTGTGTGCGCAGCATGATCTGCATGAAGCGTGCGAGGTCCTCCTCGCTGAAGCGATCAGCGACGCGTGCAACACGCGCACGTTCGTCCGATGAAATCTGCAGCACGGGCGAATCGCTGCCCGCGACTTTGGCAACCACGGCGTTGCGCAGGAACCGCAGCATCTGCCGGGCGAAGTGCTGTGCGCTTTGCCCCTCGACCAGCAGGCGATCGACCAGGCGCAATACGTCCTCGCTGGAGTTGCGCGCGACCGCATCCATCACGTCTTCCAGCACCTCCGACGGCACAGAACCGACCAAGCCGCGAACAATCTCGCTGCTCAGTGTCGTGCCGCAGGAAGCGATTGCCTGGTCCATAATGCTGAGCGCGTCGCGCATGGAGCCGTCGCCGGCTTCGGCCAACATTGCCAGGGCGTTGTCATCGGCGTTGATGTTTTCCCGGCTTGCAATGCTGCGCAATTGCGCCACGATGTCATCGAAACGGACCGCATGAAAGCTGAAGTTCTGGCAGCGCGAGCGGATAGTCTGCGGAATGTCCTCGGGCTGCGTGGTCGCCATCATGAAGACGATGTGTCCGGGCGGCTCTTCCAGCGTTTTAAGCAGCGCGTTGAAGGCCGCGTCGGTGATCTGATGGGCTTCGTCGAGGATATAAATCTTGTAGCGGTCGCGCGCCGGACGATAGCGCGCCGCCTCGCGCAGCTCGCGAATCTCGTCGATGCCGCGATTGGTGGCCGCGTCGATCTCGATTACGTCCACTGCGTTGCCGGCCCGAATCTCGACGCAGGAGTCGCAAACACCGCAAGGCTCGGGCACAGGATGGTCCTGCGATCGGCAGTTCAGCGCCATCGCCAGGATGCGCGCGATGGTCGTCTTGCCGATACCACGATGCCCGCTGAAGATGTAGCCATGCGCGATCCGGCCCTGCTCGATGGCGTTCTTCAGGGTGCGGGTAACGTGCTCCTGACCGATGACCTCGGAGAATTTTTGTGGCCGGTATTTGCTCGCGAGAACTTGGTAACTCATGGAAGGAAAATTCGATTATACGGTGTGCGGCTGTGGAACGCGCGGCCCCGCTGGAGCATAATAAAACGACACTTGTGGGGTAGCTGAAATGCAAAGTCTGACCGTGCTGCAAGAACTGATTGACCGTCTGCCTGCCCGCTTGCAGGCCCTTCCGTCTGAAAACATCGAACACAAGCCCGCGCCGGATGCGTGGTCGGCGAAGGAAGAACTCGGACACCTGCTGGACTCGGCGGCCAACAATCATCAACGCATCGTTCGTGCGCAACTCGAAGAGCATCCGGCGATGCCGGGATACGATGGCGACGCCTGGGTGGCGCTGCATCAGTATCAACGCCGCGAGTGGCGGCCGCTGATCGAGCGATGGGCGGCGCTCAACCGCCAACTGCTGGCTGCTGCGGAGGCCGTGCCTGACTCAGGCTGGTCGCGGACGTTGACCATAGCGGATTCGGCGCCGTTGACACTGCAATTCGTCTTCGACGATTACATCCATCACATGCTG
>JBKQKT010000478.1:0-3034 GCA_052147365.1 Candidatus Korobacteraceae bacterium
CGCCGACATCCTCCTTGAAGCGTCGCACCGAGCCTATTTTGCCCTTGAATACGACCACGTTGTCGCGCAGCAGGCGAACCTCGGCATCGCGCTTTATGACACCATCGGTCACGTAGCAGCCTGCAACCGTGCCCACCTTGGGAACGCGGAAGGTGTCGCGTACTTCGGCACGCCCGAGATAGGTTTCCTTGATGATTGGTTCGAGGAGGCCGGTCATGGCCTTCTTTATTTCATCCTGGAGCTCGTAAATTATGGAGTGAAGGCGGATGTCCACCTTCTCCTGCTCCGCCAATTCCTGCGCTTTGCGTTCCGGCCGCACATTGAAGCCGATGATGACTGCGTTCGACGCCGACGCGAGCAGCACGTCGGTTTCGGTAATGGCGCCCACTCCGCTGAGTAGGACCTTGATTTTCACCTTGTCGTTCGAGAGTTTGGTCAGCAAGTCGCCCAAGACTTCCACCGAGCCCTGAACATCGCCCTTCAGAATGATAAACAGTTCCTTCTGACCGGCGAACTTCAACTGTTCTGCCAGACCTTCGAGGGACACGCGTGAACTCTTGGCCAGTTGCGCCTCACGCGCCTTCTGCTCGCGGTATTCCGAAATGCCACGCGCCTTCTCGCGATCCGCAACCGCGACAAGCTGATCGCCGGCTTGCGGCAGGCCTTCGAGACCAAGAATCTCCACCGGCGTCGCCGGAGGCGCATCCTGCAGGGCAGCGCCGCGATCGTTGAACATGGCGCGGACCTTGCCAAAGACGTTGCCTACCACGAAGTTGTCGCCGGTGTGCAACGTACCGTTTTGCACCAGGACCGTGGCCACCGGGCCGCGTCCGCGGTCAAGCTTGGCTTCCAGCACGGTGCCGGCCGCCAGGCGGTCGGGCACAGCCTTCAGGTCTTGCAAATCAGCAACCAGGCAAATCATTTCCATCAGCAGGTTGAGATTGGTCTTCTTCTTTGCGGAGACCTCCACGAACACCGTGCTGCCGCCCCAGTCTTCCGGCATCAATCCGCGGTCGGCGAGTTGCTTCTTGACGCGCTCGGGCAGAGCATCAGGCTTGTCGATCTTGTTGACCGCGACGATGATGGGGACTTTTGCCGCTTGGGCGTGGTCGATGGCCTCCAGAGTCTGAGGCATTACGCCGTCATCTGCGGCGACAACGAGCACAACAATGTCGGTTACCTTCGATCCGCGCGCACGCATGCGGGTGAAGGCTTCGTGTCCCGGGGTATCAAGGAAGACGATCTCGCGCCCGAACGCCGGCGAGTTGGCATCGGTGATGGCAACCTTGTAGGCGCCGATGTGTTGCGTGATACCTCCGGCTTCCCCTTCGGCGACATTGGTGGAACGGATGGCATCAAGCAAGCTGGTCTTGCCATGGTCCACGTGGCCCATGATCGTGACTACCGGTGGACGCGTCACCGCTAGCGCTCCGCCGTCTTCGCCGGCTCCGTCGGTTTGCACCGTGTCCTTGGCTAACTGTTCTTCGAAAGTGATGACCGCAGTCTCTGCGCCAAAATGACGGGCCATTTCCGTTGCCAGGTCCGAGTCCAGCGTCTGATTGACGGTGGCGAAAACACCGCGCGCCAGCAACCGGGCGATCAGGTCCTTCGCACGGATTTCCAGCTTCTCGGCCAGGTCCTTAACGCTGATACCTTCCGGAATGGTGATGTTGCGCGTGATCGGCAGCGGCTCACTCGAAAGCGACAACCGTGGCGGCGGAACAAAGCCCTTCATCGGGCCTTCCTTCACACCACGCGGCACGTACCGCTGGCCCGGCCTTGCGGGACGGCCCGCAGGACGTTGTCCTGTCGGCGGTGGAGGCGCAACCCCCGCCCCTGGTCCGAATCCGGGGCGGGTGCCCGGCGCTCCGGAACGAGTGGGATGTGGTCCGCGGCGTTCGCCCGGACGGACAGGTGGGCGTGTCGCCCCTGGAGGCGCAACGCCGGGACGTGGGCGTTGGAAGATCGGCTTGCCTCGCTCCGGCATACCCACACGCGGAACGCTCTTGGCCGCAGGACGTACCGCTCCAGGCGGAGCAAGATATACCGGGCGCGGGCCCGTTTGCGGGACGATCAGGCGCCGGGGCGGAGGAGCGCCGGCTCCAAGTTGTCCGGGACGCACTGGCGCCGCGGGACGAGGAGGCGTAGCCACCGGACTTTCTGCTTTCGCCGCAACTTCGTTCTCCAGTTCAACCCGAACCTCAACTTGAGGGGCTTGGCTTTCAGGAACTGCGGCCTCGATATCGTCCAAAACCGCAACCTGATCTTCAATCGTCGGTTCGGAAGGTTTCGCGACCTCGACCGCGGCTGCCGTCTGAACCGGCTTAACGGCCGGCGGCTTTGGAGGGGAGATCACCGCCGACGGCTGACGTACCGTAGCCTGGGGCTTGATAAAACGCGGCGCCGGTCTGGGCGCTTCAGGAGCTACCGTAGCGCTACTCGCAACCGGAGCAACAGGCTTGGCAATCGGAGGCGCAGGTCTCACAGGGACAGCGGAAGGAGGCGCAACGGTTTGGTGAGGTACGGCTTGCGTCGTTGGAGGCACGGAAGGTCGCGGCGCCACAGAACTCTGGACAGCCCTTTGCTCGACCAGTTTCCGCACATCGCCGGGCTTGGAGATGTGCGACAGGTCAATCTTGGGTTTGAACTCCTCGGCCTGAGCTGGCGGTCGGAAGCTGCGGCCGCTGCCGGGTTCTGCATGCTCCGCAAAGTACTTCTTGACCCGCTCTGCTTCATCCACTTCAATGGAACTGGAGTGCGTCTTCTTTTCCGTTACACCGACCTTGACAAGAACGTCGAGAATCGCCTTGCTCTTCACCTCGAGTTCTCGTGCCAGATCATTGATTCGAATCTTCTGCATGCCGCCCTGTTTCCTCCGTATTGTCCCGTCGGGTTACGAATTCATGTCATCCTCGCGGTAATAATTTGTCCGCCCACGTTATGAGCCGCGGACCTCAAGACTGCGATCTCTTCTCCCCGGGCATTTCTTCTTCGGGAATGTTTTCGCTTTCGGTCGCCGGCCGCTCGTGTGTGG
>JBKQKT010000479.1:0-4917 GCA_052147365.1 Candidatus Korobacteraceae bacterium
GGTGGCAAGCGCAAACGCCGGCCACCAGCGGCGCCAACGGCTGGAGGCTGCTTCTGCCAAAATCGGCGAAGGCATCTCTTCGGGGACGGTGCGCGCGTCTTTGGCGACTGGCTCAGCAGCGGCGGGCTCAGTAGCCACGAGCGCGGTTCCGGGAGCATCAGCCCGAGGGGCCTTCTCAGCTTCATTGCGACCTACCGGTTTCTGCTCCTCCTTCGCCACCGGCGCAATAAAGCGGTACCCTCGACCGGTGACAGTTTGGATAAACCGGGGTTGCTCAGAATCGTCTTTCAGGACCTGACGAATCTTGCGGATCGCACCGTTGATGCTGTTGTCGACGTCAAGGCAGACCCCTTTCCCCCAGACCCTATCGGCGATCTCTTCCCGGGTGACAATCGTTCCTCTTTCACCGGCCAATAGGAGCAGGATCTCCATAGGAATCCGCTCCAGTTTGAGCACCCGGCCGGAGCGACGCAGTTCGTACAGAGCTGGATCGAGTTCGAAGTCGGGACCGAACTTGATTGTCGGCTGGAATTTGGATGGTTCCGACGCCACCGCTTTACCCCATAAGACTTGCTGCATTCTACCGCGGTCCCCACCAGGCGCGACAACCCATGTGTTTTGAATGCATTACCAGAACATAAGAATTAAGGAATTCGACAGACGGCCGCTATTGAACGCAGAAAGGCAATCACCGTACTATGCCCGCACGCTGCCACAGTTGGCGCGGGCGAATTGCCGCCCAAGCCTCCCTTGCAAGTTAAGAACCGTTAGGAAATGGCCAGGAAGACCCAGGTGAGTCCTTGATGCCACCAGGCAATTTGGCGGCAAGGTTAGCTCCGACACGAGCATATTCACCCCTTTCCTCGCGAACGCCACGCCACGTCAGGACACTGGCCAGGTAATCAACGAGCGACCACATCCGGAGGTAAGTATGAAGTGTCTCAGATTCTTAGTGTTCCTTATGGCTGTCGGCGGTCTCCCCGCTTTGTTATCGGTGGCCCATGGGCAGCAAGAGGTCGACCCAGATCATTTTGATCAGGCGGCCGGGAAAGCTATTCCGGCACCGAAGGCAAACGCCTCGCCGGCAGCGGCATCGGTGCACAGCCATCCCAGGCAGACCAGGTTGGCTAGTAAACATACTGGTGTCAGGGTGCACCATCGTCGCGTGCATCCCTCCGTATGATCCATCAATCGCAATGTGGGTACGTTTTTAGTCTGAGCTTCCGAACCCTTGCTCTCCTCAGGGAGGCCCAGGAAGGAAGGGGTTTCGTTGTGCCGGACGCACCGCTGATTTGAAAAGGAGAAATCTTATGGCAGCACCCTGTATCGCTCCACCAGTGGAGATGCGTATAGAGAAGAAAACCGTACGGGTCTCTGAGCTGAAGCCGGAAGGCCTGAAACAACGGGTCCGAGATTTGCTGGTCGCGATCTTCGAGGGACACGAAGAATTTCTTGGCTGGACTCCTGACTAGTCCATCCGGAAACTGCCAAGGTTCCTGCCAACTCGCCGTGCCCCACTCGACCTTCCTTTGGTTGAGTGGGAGATTTCATCCGCCGATTTTCCGTCAAGCTCGGCTGTAATCCTTACTACTCCCACTCATTCGCAAACGGCCGAATGAGGGGGCCACCACCCGCCATTCTCCGCCAGGATATGGCACTTCTCTGCCTAGGACGTTTTACGTCAAGTTGGCGTGGCGTGCCGTGCCGTCACCGGATGCTGGCCAACTTCGCGGCAGTAATCATGCCGGCTTCTGGCCCGCGTGACGAGCAACGGTTTCGTTAATCGCTGTTCCGGTTCAGATAGGTTACGGAATGGCCTGTTTACGACAGCTACGGGACTAATCTCAATCGGTTTCAGTGGCCTACATGCTCGGACGGTTTTCGACGCCCACCCAAGCCTTGAGAGTCCGGCAAGTCAGCACGCTTTCTATCCTGAGGTACTGCGAAGGCCTGGTCGACTGTGGACTTAAGCAGGTCGAGTTCTTGTCGCAGGACTGAAGACCGATGGGGAGGAAGTAATAGAATCAAATTCTCTAACATGGCACGAATGCGACGTACCACCTGAGTGCTGTTCGCACCAAACTGACGTATTTCCGTCACCGCAAGCTCAACGAAGTCTCTCCAGTCCGGAGTACGATACACCAGGCGAAGCTGGCCTGTTGAGTCGTGAACCAGCCCCGTATCCAGCCGCCTCAGTCCGACTTGCCGCAGCAAGTTCTCGATCTGATCAAGCGCAAGCACGGCGGTGGTGGGATCATTGATGGCCGGGGACAGTGCCTTCGCGGCAATGTCAACGATAATTCGAAAGGCAAAAGCAGGGTCCTGCTCCAAGGTGCGCTCGCGCTCCAGCGCGATGTGTTTTCCAAGTTCCCTGGAAGCGATAGCAGTGCCCCCCCCGTACAGTCGAAACACCGGATCATCGGTGGCAACAAAATCGCCAACCTGGGGGACAACTTCAATCGTGCATGCGCCGCGGATCGCGACATTGACCAAAGTTCCGATATCAAACGCCAGAACGACGCCAGACTTCCCCGCGTGGGGTATTACTCGCGAGGGCACACCCAGGAAAGCTTCATTGGATTCTTCTTCGAGCGTACCATGCTGCTCCAACATTCTTGGATACACCGCCTTGATCACTTGAAGCCCATCCAAGGCTACATCAGCCATCACCGTCACAGGACGAAGCTGTTTGCTCACGTGCTCGACCACATACAGGAAAACACAAATACTGATGACAGTCAGCACGATCACCATGGCTGTAGCCAGGTGTCCGAGATTCCCTTCAGTGCCGCGGGTGACCACTGCCATGCTGTAGATGAGGGTAAACACGAACAGGCCCAGGGACGCTTTGAGTGCGCGAGAACGAAAAGGTCGGGCAATGACCCGCGGCGAAAGCGTGCTGCTGGCAATCTGCACTGTAAGCAGCAGGACGGAAAAAAACAAGACAACAAACGAAAGCATGGCCGCCGCAACAATACTGGCGACCGCACGGGCACCCTCGGGACTGTACTGAAGGAAATTAAAGCCCAAACTTCTGTCGAGAATTCTTAGTAACGGGACAGAGAGAACAGCTGCCAGGGTGGAAAGGGCCGGAACCACCCAGAGCGAGGAGCGGAGGAATCTTTGTACACGTTTTCGAAAAGCCCACGACATCATAATTGCGCAGGAATTTTAGCGCACCTGCCATACCCCTTCCAACCTTGGCCGGGTGCCCGACTCAACTCCGTTGGTTGAGTGAGAGATTTCATCCGACGATTTTCCGTCGAGCTCCAACGTAATTCTTGCTACTCCCACTCATTCGCAAACGGCGCGAATGAGTGCGGTATCCGGCAGAACCTGCAGTACGGGTCGCCAGCAACGTGGTGACATAGCCTTCGTTGCGTGTCGGGTCCACGAAGGATCTGAGACTAGAATAACTGTGGAACAAATAAACTTCTTCCTTGGAGGGGAAGCATATGTCGCTGACGAAGCGTGCAACTGCGGAATTCTTCGGAACATTTTGGCTGGTCTTTGGCGGCTGCGGGAGCGCCGTCCTGGCAGCGGCGTTTCCAAGCCTGGGAATAGGTTTCCTGGGTGTCGCGTTCGCCTTCGGCCTGACCTTGCTGACTATGGCTTTCACAATCGGCCCTATCTCCGGATGCCATATCAATCCTGCAGTTTCCGTAGGATTGGTTGTAGGGAAGCGGTTCCCGGCTTCGGAGTTACCGGCCTACATCATTGCGCAAGTAGCCGGTGGCATCGTGGCGTCGGGTGTCCTCTATGTGATCGCGAGCGGGAAGGCCGGATTCACCCTGGCTGCCGGATTTGCATCCAACGGGTATGGGGAACACTCGCCTGGCGGGTATTCACTGCTCGCTTGCCTGGTGGCCGAGGTGGTTCTCACGATGTTCTTCCTTTTGGTCATTATGGGCTCGACCGACGAACGAGCCCCGAAAGGCTTTGCCCCCATCGCGATTGGGCTGAGTCTTACCCTGATTCACCTCATTTCAATTCCGGTGACGAACACCTCGGTGAACCCCGCCCGTAGCACGGGGCCAGCGCTATTTGCGGGGGGATGGGCACTGGGACAGTTGTGGCTATTTTGGGCAGCCCCAATTGTTGGCGCCGCCCTGGGCGGGGCCATCTACCACGGGCTGTTTGCCGAGGGTCCGCAGGAAACAGTTCGCGCCGCTGAGCGCGCGCGCTGACCGCGAATTCATTGGCGGGAAGGCTGGTCGTTCCGGAACCTATGATTGTTACCGAGCGCAGATGAAGCGATTCACAAGCGTTAGACTGGTTGCTACCGACAGAGCCGATGGGTCCCGGAATCCACTCGGTCGTATAGTCGCCGACTCGTAGATGTGGCTCCCAGAACCTGGCTACGCGGATTGTGGGCCAATGAACGGCCAACGGAAGTTGCAAGAATGGCGCAGCACATCTGACACCCCTACCAGCACGACGGTTACCCTACCCCGCAATTGTTACGAAAGTACAGTTACCTTACCTGTACCTTCGTAACTTGAACCACCCAGGATTCTGGGATACGCTGCGGCTGGGCACCCAGTGTGCGCGCCCGCCGGGTGGTTGTGTCCTCGGCGAGTAGAGTTCTTTGACAAGTCAGTCCAGAAGCCAGGGTCACCCAAATCCGTTGGCTGTCGGTGCTCTCCTCCTGGTTCGATTTCATGGGCCCGGAGACCAGGATCTCTCCCGGTAAGGGCCGCTTCTTATGCGCGACGTGCGTTCTAAATCATTGTTTTTCAATACTTTACTATAAAGCCTTGTGATTCAAATATTTGCATCGAAATCTTCAAATGATTGATCCTGTTTGGTTTATTCGTACATAATTGAACAGCAAGTACTTAGCGGAACAGAATTCCCTGTAAGTGGTTGAAAGTTGGTCGACCTTAGGCGAAGACCTAACGAAATGGGGGAGGGGGT
>JBKQKT010000480.1:0-12910 GCA_052147365.1 Candidatus Korobacteraceae bacterium
ACTTTTTGTAGGAGACTGACATGGAAGCCGCCCGATTTGTAGCCATATTTATAGCCATTTTCTTTGCGTTATTTGTAGCCATTGTCCTTACGCTCATTCTGTCGGGAGAGCGATGGAGAGCAGCGCAGGACAGGGCGCGCGCGCGCCGTATCGCTGACGCTAGGATGAATGCAAGACTCCTGAGACTCAACATCTGAGCGTTCCTAAAGGCTCTCCTCAAGGTCTCGCAAAGGGTTCGCCGGAAATCCACGCGCTGTCGCCTTGATTTGGGCAATCGTAAGGTTGCAAACCGATCAACGAAGATTTAGGACACTACCGACGAGTACCTGTCCTGAACAGTGCTTCAGCAGCCAGCACCACCTTAGTGTTCAAAGCTTACCCCACATCAGTGATCCACGTCACAGCCTGAACCATCGCGCACATCGTACATTTCCTGCTTATAAAGCGGTGGGATCCGCCGTTGTCGCCGGGTCCCCGCCAATTGCTCATAGCTGACAGCTGAACCTATGTCACCCAAGCGCAAAGCACCCGACGAATGGCTGGCCACCCTGCTTCCTGCGCGCCAGTTTCCCCAGAATCCGCTCATCCCCGGCGGCGGCGCCGTCACCCGCTCCGACGCCATGCTGGAGATCCCACTCGACAGCCTCGACGCCAATCCTTACCAGACGCGCAACTCGCTCGACGAAAAGTCGCTGGACGAACTCGCCGACTCCATCCGCGGCATCGGGCTGCTGGAGCCCATCGTGGTGCGCGCCAACGGCGGTGGCCGCTACCAGGTCATCGCCGGCGAGCGTCGTGTCAAGGCCTGTTACATGGCCGGGGTCTATAAGGTCCCCGCTGTCGTGCGCTAGGTCACCGACCAGCAAGCCGCGGCCATCACCGTCATCGAGAACCTGCTGCGCGAGGAAGTCAACCCCATGGACCAGGCCTGCGGCTTCCGCCGTCTGAAGGACGAATTAGGGATGAGTCAGGACGAGATTGCGCTCCACATCGGCAAGAGCCGCGCCGCGGTCAGCAATTTCCTGCGACTGCTGCAACTCCCGCCGCGGGTGCAGGAGATGGTGCGCCGCGGCAACCTCAGCCTGGGCCACGCCAAGGTGCTGCTGGCGCTGGACGGGCAGCTGGAAGACGTGGTGCAGGACTTCGCCCAACAGGCTGTCGCGCTTTCCGTACGCGAGACCGAGCGGCGCGTCCGCCGCTTCCTCCGCTCCGACGAGTCCGACCCGACCATCGTGCCGGGCCGCTGGCTGCGTCCCAAGGTGCGTGAGGCCGAGCGCGACCTGCGCCAGGACCTATCCGCCAAGGTGGTCATCATTGAGCGAGGCGGACAGGGCCACATCCGCATCCCCTTCGCCGACCTCTACGACTTGGAGCGCCTCTACACCGCCATCACCGGCGACGAGCTGGAGATTGCCTACCGCCCCACTCGCGGCGAATAGTGTGGATTGCTTCCCCGGGCATTACTGAGCCCGCCATTACTTGAGAATTGTCATTACGAGCGCCCCGGGTTTTGGCGCGAGAGTCTGCCCTGAGCTTGTCGAAGTTGAGGCGCTTATCGGGGCGTGACCCCGAGCGAAGCCGAGGGGGAGAGCCCGATGCCGAAACCCTGAGCAACGCCGAAGGGGTTCGCGTCCGGGTTCTGGACGCTAAACTTGGGCTGAGGAAAGTCCGCGCGGGCCCAACGAACATTTTCAACTCACGATCTCGGGCCGTCCACTCGGATTCATTCTCTCGCAGACCACTTTGGAATGAACAGAATCTACAACCTCGCGGGTGCCGTCCGCAGTGACCCCAGGTTAGCCCAGTCAGAAGGCGAACCTCGGGCACGCGGCACAGAATTTTGGGGACTTGGCGTGGATGACGGAGTTGGCTTAACCCGAGCCCGCCGAGGCGGGCGAAAGATGATAGCCCACCGTTTCAACGGTGGGTGGCGTGCAATTAGCATCTGAGTCCCCCGGGGACGGCAGAGTGAGCCTTGAGGGCAAACAAACGTAGCCTCTGGCGTCAGCCCGGGTGAGCGTTGCAATAAAGGAACCGAGCCCGTAGGGGCGGCACAGAATCTCTTTCTGTCGCCGGCTGAAAGCCGGCTCGGGGTTCGTATAACCAGCCTACCCAGCGCTGAAGCGCTGGGCTATCATCTTTTGCGCCTGCGGCGCTCTGGCGTCTCGGCTACGAAACTGATTTTTGTTCCGAACACGCAGACGACCGTGATTCAAAGCCCGGTGCCTCGGAGTCGCATCCCGCTTTTGGACGCTAACCCTTCGACAAGCTCAGGGCAGGCTCTGGGCTGAGAAAGGTGCGTGCTCGCCCATCGAACATTTCAATTCACGATCTCTTGCCGTCCACTCGGATTCGATCTCTCCCAGACCACTTTGGAAGGAACAAAATCTACAACCTCGCGGGTGCCGTCCGCAGGGGCCCCCAGGTTAGCCCAACAGAAAAGCGAACCTGGGGCACCAGGCCCAAGGCCGGCCACGAGGCGACTCAGGCCGCCATCGCCAAATTCATTTGCTGGCGGTAAATCAGTGCCGAATCCACGGGAGGAGCGTCATTTCGCGGATTGTAATAGTCAATGAGCGCAGAATTGAGCGAACGAAGTTCGCGGTCTTTGCTGCTGAAGACACGTGTCAGAATCATGTTCGCGAGGACACGATCTCCAGCTTCCGCTTGCGCCACACCCAGAAATAGCAAGCGGGTTTGTTTGGGGCGATCCTCCAGTCGGTCAAGGTTATGCTGCAATGTGACGATACTTTCGGGATTCTTAGCCTTGATCTGTGCAAATCCGAGCGCGGTTTCCATCCGTATTCGCTCAGCCCGCCAAGGACAATTGGCAATTCCCCACTTCAATCGTTCAACTGCGGCATTCGCGGCATCTCTAGAGATGAACGACAGCGCGTAGGTGCGAAAACCAATCCAGTCGAGCTCCGACTCCATATGGTCGCAAGGCAAATCTTGCACCGCATCATCGACCTGATTTAGTAGAATTCTAACTGCGGCTGCCCCGAATTTCGCAGGTGTATAGCACGGGAACATCGAGAGCACGTCCAAATAAACTGTGAGTGCTGGGTTCAGTTCGCCAATCGTACGGAGAATATTCGCTTTTGAATTTGCGATTATCGACTGCCGGGGACCTGTAGCGTGGTCGGCATCAAGAACTTGAATTGCTTCGCGGTAACGCCCAACAGAGCGCAGAGCGTAGGCGTAGGCGACACGTAAATGCGGGTCACTTGCATCTAATTCGAAGGCGCGCCGATACTGTTTAACTGCCTCGTCAAGTTTCCCGACCGTCGCGAGGCATCCCCCAAGCACGTTTCTGGCAACTGGATCAAACTGAAAACGCTTTGCGTTTCGGAATGAAACATCGAGAGCTTCACGAAATCTTCCCGCTGCTCTTAGGGTGCTAACCTGACCGTTAAACGCAACCGGGTCCTCCGGAAATTGCTGTTGAATTTCGATGTATCGTCGGATAGACTGCTCAAATTCTCCCAGCTCTTTCAAGACGTCTGCATATCCATTTAATGCATACCTGTTGCCCGGAAACCGATGATTCGTCTCTTCGTAGGCCCTCAACGCACTCTGAAAATGACCCCGATTCTTGAAAACCTCGGCTCTGATCGTATGAGCAACCACATCGTACTCTCCCAATCTGAGCGCATATTCTGACAGTCGATCGGCCATCTCCAACTGGTTGGCATCAATTGCAATAGCACTCAGCGAGCACAGCGACATCACAGCATATTCTCGATCACCTTGTCCCAATTGAAACTCTAGAAGTTCCTTCAAATACTTCTCAACATTCGAAGTTTTGCCGGCAAACAGGAGTTCGCGGATACCAGCAATTTGGCTGTCTACTCGCGCTTTTGCTTGCAACGCGCCGACTCGCCTTTGGGCCTTACCGGGATCGTCAGCGGCAGCCAAAAGATCGAAAATCAGATCGCCCGTTCCGTGTCGCTTATCAGCATGAACTTCTTTGGTTTCTTCAAGGTTAAGTCGACTCTGCGACGGAAGTTTTTTCTTCGGGCCCCAAAAAGCTCGCTCGATTCGAGAACGGAATGTTGTTAGGATTGCCCTGGAATTCGGAGCGTCAGTAGATGACGCGAAGCCGACCACTTCTCCGTTCATTCGCTGAAGGTCCTTAGCGTCAACGGCCCGAACAACCGCCGAAAAAAATCCCGCTTCGGTCAACTGCGTTTCCAAGTCACTTAGGGCGTGGCTGTCCGTCCCGGCATCTCGAAACATCTCAACCCATTCGTACCTAATCTGATCGATCAGCGGCTGAGCCTCGAAAACGACTTTGAGTAGGTCATGAGTGCGAGGAAAGTTAGCAAGCAGCTGCATGACACTCCGTCGATCAGCCCGTTGTTGGACGGGCATCGGCAGGGATAGTAGCCGATTCTGGACGAAAGAGAAAATGGAATTTGTTTCCAGAAGAGTATCCACAATCTGCGAAGCCAAGAGTCGCGCAGACAATGAAACCGAGATGTCCAGGAGCGTAATCGTTAAGAACAGCGCATTGTTAGAATCTACGCTTGAAGCGAGCTGCTCCTTGACGAATGGCAGGGTCGTATTCTGAATTACCGAGTACTCGGACCCAAAACGCAACAACTCCTCGAAATCTAATGCGCCGATCGGGTATTGCGACCCCTCAAGAGCCAATGCGAAACAGGCATCTTCCTCGCGGAACATAGCCCTCCCAAGCCGACCTGAGACAAACGCGATATCAATCATCTTCTACCCACGACTTGCCTGAATTGACCAAATGTTCTTTAGCTACAGCAGCTACAACAATTTCAGCAGTGTTCTTGCCAACGCTACGGCCATGTACCGCCTCTATTGCATCGCTATTGAACGTGCCGAAAATCTGAACCTCGATGAACCTGTCGTTTTTTCGATCTCCGTCAGAATAAAGCAAAAGGCTGGGAAACTGGTCCAATTTGTTATCGGATGTGACGAAATCAGCTAATTTTGCCACTGCCAGCTTTTCCTTATTGCTCCAAACGGCCCTGAATCCCAGCGGCAAGGGATCACCCGGCTTGAGTCTGTGATGTTCCACAAAGGCGAACGAGTTTTCTTCCAATAGGGATGATCGCTTTGAGACAGATATATCCTTCAAGATGATGGTATAGGCACCGTAAGACACTAACCCTCGACCGTCCATGCTCAATGCGGCAAACCTCAACTTTTCCGCGTAAACCCCGAAGAGCATTGCGTCCACTGCCCGCCGTTTGCGATCCATCTCTTCTTCTGCCGCTTTGCGAGTCTGAGCTGAAACGGCTAACTGGTAGTTCGTGTACAACGTCTTTTTGTCAGTGCTGAATTCTCGCAATACGAACACGCTGACATTAACCACGGCTTTGCCGCGGGAAACCGCTTCTTGGAAAGCCTTAATAGCGGCGCCCGCGCCGCGAAGCATCGCGCCCTCGACGCCTCTCTCGTAGCGCGCCACTAAAGCCTCTGTCTCTTCCGGGTCAGCGGCAGCGCGCACGTTCGGATAGCCCACATGCTCGCCACACGCGGAGCATACCTCAACGCTGCGGTCGTACTCGGAACGGCAGTTCGGACACGTATTCACAAAAAGAGCTCCGGTCTCTGGAGTGACGCAAATCCCATGGAATTCTTAACATAAAATCCGCGCAATGTCGGTGATATTCGACGCAAAAGGATATTTCCGACGATCGTTGAGGTCAGGGCGCGAGGCGCGACTGCGCGCCGCGATCAGCGCCGTAGCTTGGCAACTGGACGTTTTCCACGGAGCACCGTGCCCCATCGATAAGAACGAAGGGGTTGTCAAGCGCGACTAAAAAGTTTGCTGAAAAACTCCCAAAAGCTGATCCCCCGCGGGCTGAAGCCCGCTCGGGATAACAAAAACAAACGACGTTCCGGCACGACTGAAGTCGTGCCCTGACACGTGTGATTAGCAATTCATGTTCCAACAACCTCGTAACTCAAAAGGCACGTCGCACCACTCGTCTGCGGTTCCTGCGTCTAATGCTTATAATCGAAGAAGTAGTGGGAAGGCCTGATCTGCAATCCAAATGACTGTGTACTGTTCGCTACTTGCCTCAGCCATCGGCGGTGAAATCACCAGTCTCATTGAATCCAGCGGTCTCGTCGCCAAGGCGGTCCTTGTCATCCTCTTGCTGTTTAGCCTTGCTTCCTGGGCCATCATTTTCTCCAAGTGGGGACTGTTTCGGCGCGCTCGCGTGCAGAGCAATCGTTTTATCCGCGCATTTCGCAAGTCGGACCGCCTTCAAGACGTGGCTGCCGTTGCCGAGCAGTTCAAGCCCAGCCCGCTGGTCGGCGTTTTCGAAGGCGCTTACGACGAACTGCGCAAGCAGGCTCCGCACTCGATCCGCGTGACGGCGCTGCAACGCGCGACGCAAATTGCCGCCTCGGAAGAATTGACCCGCCTCGAGAGCCGTCTGCCCTGGCTGGCTACCACTGGAGCGGTCACCCCGTTCATTGGGCTCTTCGGCACGGTGTGGGGCATTATTGACGCCTTCCACGGGTTGGGAACGGCTGGCGCAGCCACGCTGCGTGCCGTTGCGCCCGGCATCTCGGAAGCGTTGATCACTACCGCTGCGGGACTCTTCGCCGCAATTCCTGCGGTCATTGCCTACAACATGTTCACCCAGCACATTCGCGAGTTCGGCGCCCGCATGGACGACTTCAGCCTGGAGCTGATCAACGAAGTCGAACGCGCCCAGAGCGGCAGCACGCGGGCCGTCGAGAGCGTGGAGCGTCGCTGATGGCATTCACCAACGCACAGGGACGTACGCAGAGCTCGCTGTCCGACATCAACATCACACCGCTGGTGGACGTGGTGCTGGTGCTGCTGATCATCTTTATGGTGACCGCCCCGATTTTGCAGTCGGGCATTGAGGTTGCGATCCCACATACGAAGACGGTCAAGGAAATTACCGAGGAGCGCCTGGTCATCACCATTGACCGCCAGCAACGGGTGTTCCTGAATAATGACCCCATCAACATCAATCAAATCGGCCCGCAATTGCATCAGAAGATTCGGGACCCCGAAGGCCAATCCATATTTGTCCGTGCGGACGAAAACGTGCCCTTTGGCGCGTTCGCAACTGTGATGGATGCGGTGAAGCAGTCCGGCATCACCAACGTGAGCATCGTGACCCAACCGCTGGAGAAGAATGGCAGCCGACGTTGACATCTTTCCGGCAGGGGGCAACGTTCGCGTTCCCTTGATCGGCTCGGTGGCACTGCACAGCATGCTGTTTGCGCTGGCCCTGTTCGGCAATCTGATTCCAAGCGGTCGTGGCGAAAGCTGGGGAGCGACGTCGGGTAGCGGCGGCGCCATCAGCGCAACCCTCGTCAGCAGCATTCCCCTGCCCGCGCCTCAGGTGGAAACGCAGAACGTTCTGGCGAACGAGTCCAAGGGCTTGACCCAATCGCCACCGAAGGAAGTTCCCAAAGTGGAACCGAAGGCGATTCCCATTCCGGAACGCGAGGCGAAGGCCAAGGGGCCGCGGGAGTCGGCGCAGAAGAAGCCTCCGCCAAAGGAAGTGGCGAAGGTTGAAGACAACCGGATTCCGTTCGGCCAAGGTGGTCCGGTGAGTGGACCCTACGGCGCATTCTCAGCCGGCGGAACCAAGGGCGGCTTGAGCTTCACCGGAGGCACCGGCGATTTTGGCAGCCGCTTCGGCTGGTACGTTGACGGCGTGCGGCGCAAAGTGTCGGAAAACTGGATGAAATATGAAGTGGATCCGCGCATCGACACAGCGCGCCGCGTCTATATTTATTTTGAGATCACGCGCTCAGGCCAGCCGGCAAGCATTCGCGTGGAGCAGTCCAGCGGCATTCCGTCGCTGGACCAGTCGGCGATGCGGGCGTTACAGCGGATTGACACGTTCGGCCCGCTGCCGCCGGAGTACGCTGGAAACTATGTCGCCGTGGAATTCTGGTTTGACTATCGCCGTTAGTCCGCACTTATGAGATCACTGATGACAAAACGCTCCACCGCAATCTTCTTCGCACTCTTGCTGCTCACCTCCTCAAGCATCTTTGCCCAGGATTGGATTCGCACCGGCACCGGGCTTGGCGTAGAAAAAATTCGGCTCGCGGCGCCCGACTTCAAGCTGGTTACCAACGACGCCGCTACGCAGGCCCTGGCCTCCACGTTCAACACGACTCTCTGGAATGACCTGCAGTTTGCCGGCATCTTTGACATGGTTTCGAAGAGCTTCTATCCCCTGTCGATCCCGGGCGCTCCCCAGGATGTCCATCTCGCCGACTGGGGAAATCCACCGCCCAACGCGAACATGCTGGCGTTCGGCAATGTCGGAGTACAAGGTGGCTCAATCAACGTCCAGGGCTGGCTGTACGACGCCAGGAACGCGCCGTCGCCGCAAGTGCTGGGCAAGCAGTATCGCGAAGACGCGAACAACGCCAACGCGCGGCTAATTGCGCATCGCTTCGCCAATGAGATCATCTTCCGCCTCGGCGGTGGCATCGCCGGAGTCGCCGAGACGAAGATTTACTTTGTCAGCAACCGCGGCGGTTCCAAGGAAATCTGGCAGATGGATTACGACGGGGCCAATGCGAAGCAGCTCACTCACACGGGTTCAATAGCGCTGTCGCCTCACGTCTCGCCGGATGGCTCCCGGGTAGCGTTTTCTGGTGTAACCAAGGAAGGCTGGCAAATCCAGATGTACTCCCTTGAGCTTGGCCGGTTGGTCACGTTCCAGCATTTCAGCGGCGATAACTATTCCCCGGCGTGGTCGTCGGACGGACAGAATCTCGCGTTCTCGTCATCACGCAGCGGAAGCGCGGAAATCTACACGGTAGGCGCGGCAGGTGGAACGGCCCGACGGTTGACTGAGAGCAAAGGGCCGGACGTTTCCCCAACGTGGAACCCTAAGACCGGCGCGCAGATTGCCTGGGTCAGCGGACGCACGGGGCTGCCGCAGATTTACACCATGGCTTCCGACGGGACCAACGCCGTGCGCGTGACCGATCAAGGCTACGCGGTATCGCCTTCGTGGTCGCCCAACGGACAGTTTCTGGCCTTCGCGTGGGTACGGCACTATGGACCGGGCGAGCCGGGCGCCAGCGATATTTACGTGATGGACATTGCCAGCAAACAATGGGCGCAACTGACCCACGACGGCGGGCGCAACGATTTTCCGTCGTGGTCGCCGGATGGACGGCATATCGTGTTTCAGTCGAAACGTAACGGCCGCACCCAGATTTACAGTATGCTCGCGGATGGCAGCGATGTCCGGCAACTGACGGCGGGCGGTGAAAACACGCAGCCCAACTGGAGTTTCAAGTAGTCTTAAAGGGCGCCGGAAGGAGCACACTTCGGCCCTGTCATGAACTGATGCGGGTGCTCTCGCAATGTGATTGGAGGAAGAGTTGAAGATTACAGAGAGTCAATGGATGAAGGTTGTCCTTGCACTGACCGTGGTACTGCTCATAAGCGCTTGCGCCAAGAAACCGGCTGCGGCGCCGGCGCCTCCGCCGCCTCCGCCGCAACTGTATCCCACGGCCTCGTTGACGGCCAATCCCAACACCATCAATCCGGGCCAAGCCACCACGCTCACCTGGAGCACGGAGCACGCTACGGAGGTCACCATCGATCAACTGGGCAAGGTTGAACCCAGCGGATCTCAGAGCGTGACTCCCAGCCAGTCAACTACGTATCACCTGGTGGCCAAGAACCAGCTTGGGACCCAGGAAGCCACGGCGCGGGTGACCGTCGCGCAGGCGCCTGCTCCGCCTCCTCCCCAAACTACAAATCAGGGCGACGCAATGTTGTTCGCAGAGAACATGAAGGATGTGTTCTTCGCCTACGACAGCTACGACATCGAGCCGCAATATCAGAAGGTATTGCAGGCGGATGCGCGCTTCCTGCAGCAGCATCCTAAAATGACGTTTACCATCGAAGGGCACTGCGACGAGCGCGGCTCCACGGAATACAATCTAGCGCTCGGTGACAACAGGGCGAACGCCACCAAGCAGGCGCTGATACAACTGGGCGTCTCGGGCGACCGCATCCGTACCATCAGCTACGGCAAAGAAAAGCCGTTTTGCACGGAGAGCAACGAGACCTGCTGGCAGCAGAACCGGCGCGGGCATTTCGTGTATCAGCAGTAGAGAAGCGGTGGGTAGAGCAGGCCTTCAGGCCTGCGCCCCGGCCAGCCAGTAAGAAAACAGTTTCCGCCGCTGAGGTCAACGACCTCAGCGGCGGAAGCAGGAATAAGGAGAGCATCGCTGACGCGGGCCTAAAGGCCCGCTCTACCCGAGCTTGCTCTTCACCAGGCAATCTTTGAATAGGACAAACTTATGAGAGTTCGCAACAACATATCTTGGCTGGCCGCAGCGCTGATTCTGGTGTCCAGCCCAGCATTCGCTGTCAGCAAAGAGATGATTCAACTGCAAACCCAGGTCCAGACGCTGCAGGACCAGGTCTCGCGCATGCAGCAGTCCATCGACATGAACATGGGTGCCATGCGCAACCTTATTGAGCAGAGTGCCGACAGCGTCAACAAGATGAACGCCGCGGTCAACGAACTGCAGACCAAGATGCAGGGACAGATCACGGACAGCAACGGCCGGGTCGAACAACTCTCGGGACAGATCCAGTCGCTGCACGATTCGGTGGACGAGCTGAAGTCTCGTTTGGCTAAAGTGAGCAAGCAGCTCGACAACATGCAGGGGGGTGGGCAGAACCTGACTGCCGGACAACCAGGCATCGCGACGGCACCCGCAGGGTCGGCAGAGCCAGGAGGAGCGTCCAACGTAAATGCGCCCCCGCCTGACACCCTTTACAACAACGCTCTGCGCGACTATAACTCCGGCAAATACGACCTTGCTTCAGGAGAATTCGGCGATTACTTAAAGTATTACTCGAATACTGACCTGGCCGGGAACGCGCAGTTCTATGTGGCGGACATTGAGTATCGTCAGGGCAACTTCGAAGCCGCGGCCAAAGATTACGACAAGGTACTGGAGCAGTATCCCGGAGGCAGCAAGGCCGCGGCGGCGCAGTTGAAGAATGGCTATGCTCTGCTGGAGCTCGGGCAGCGTGACGCCGGCGTTCGTGAGCTGAACAGCCTCATCGCGCGCTATCCGCGTTCCATCGAGGCATCGCAGGCGCGCGACCGGCTGCGTCGCTTGGGAGTCACCAGCACAGGCACTGTTCACAAGCCGCCCGCTAAGCAGCAAGCACCGCAGCAATAAGCTTTGTGTCAGGGCACGACTTCAGTCGTGCCGCAAACACTTTCCCTGTTTGTCATCCCGAGCGGACTTCAGTCCGCGAGGGATCTGTTTTTTCCCGCGCTCAGCGAAAAGCAGTTCCCTCAGGTGTGCTCGGTCGGTCGCTAAAGGCGACCTCCTTCGCACTCCTTCGGGATGACAACATAATGAGGATGCTTTGACGGCACGAATAAAGTCGTGCCCCGACACAGAACATTCACTAACCGACTTTTTCAGCAACCCTGTACCAGTCGTGGCCTGTTACAAATCCGTTTCTGAAACGAGCAGCTACGATAATCCCTGGCTGGTTGCTCCTTGCGCGGGCGCGCCCGGCAGCATTCCTTGCGCAAGAATCAGCTCGCGCGCCTCCGCTCGGATGCGAGGCACACGCATTCCGTACAGTATGGCGCCTGCGATGCACGCCACCCCTCCCAGCGCGACGGTCCAGGGAGCGCCTACGTGATGTGCAATAACTCCAGCGGAGAGCGCACCGAACGGCGCAAGCCCCATGAACATCATGGAGTACACGGACATGATGCGGCCGCGGAGACGGTCCGGTGTCATCGCCTGAATCAGCGTGTTCGACGAAGCCATCTGCACCATCATGGTGAAGCCCACGGGCAACAGCAGCACGGCGGACAGCCAGAAAATCTTCGAGAAAGAAAAAACAATCAGGCTGATGCCAAACCCTCCTGCGCAGATTGCGATCAGCTTGCTGAGGCCCTTCACTCCGACGCGCGCCGCCAGGCTGGCCGCGCCCAGCAGAGCTCCCACGCCAGTCGCGCCCATCAGGATGCCCAGCCCTCTCGCACCGCCGTGCAGGATCTGGTCGGCAAACACCGGCATCAGCACCGCATAAGGCATGCCGACAAAACTCACCAGCCCCAGCAGCAGAAGAATGGCGCGGATGGGACCCGTGTTGCGGGCAAAGGCAAATCCCTCAAGGATGTTTTCCAGCGGCGAACCCTGGCTGGCCAGATTCGCCGGGTGCTCGATGCGCATCAGTAGCAGGCCAACAATCACTGCGATATAGCTGACCGCGTTGGCGAAGAAGCACCAGCCTTCTCCGATGGAGGCCACCAGGATTCCCGCCACCGCGGGCCCGATGATGCGCGCGCCGTTGAACATGGAGGAGTTCAGCGCAATCGCATTCAGCAAGTCTTCCCTGCCGACCATGTCGATGAGGAATGCCTGCCGGGCGGGAATGTCGAAGGCGTTTACCACGCCAAGTCCCGCTGCCAGCACCATGATCTGCCACACCTGCACGCGACCGCTCAGCGTCAGGAAGGCGAGGATAAAGGCCAGAATCATGGAGCCCGTCTGCGTGCCGATGACCACCCGCTGGCGGTTGTTGCGGTCGGCAACGATGCCGCCGACGGGCGCTATGATGAAGACCGGAATCTGGCTGGCGAATCCAACCGTGCCCAGCAGCAAGGCCGAACCTGTCATGCGGTAAACCAGCCAGGACTGGGCTACGGTCTGCATCCAGGTGCCGATCAGCGAAATGAGCTGGCCTGCGAAGAAGAGTTGGAAGTTTCGGTGCCGCAGCGCGCGCAAGGCCAGCGCGAGCCGGGAGCGCTGTGAGGCCGGCCGGGCAAATTCCTGTTTTTCCTCCTCCAACACGGAGCGCAGGGTTTCAACTTCGGATTCTTCGACCTGCTTGGCCATAAGACTATTTTGATGC
>JBKQKT010000481.1:0-5128 GCA_052147365.1 Candidatus Korobacteraceae bacterium
CTGCGACTTGCCACATGCGTTGCACCAGTTCCGGTTGAGCCAGTATCCATCCACAACGGATCCCGCTCAGACCGTATGCCTTGGTCAGGCTGCCGGTCACAATGAAGTTAGATCCAAGACGAAATGCGGAACGCCATGGTTGGTCGAAAAGCGTTTCGAGATATACTTCGTCGACCAATACGCGCGCACCTACTTTTGCCGCCATTTCTCCAGCCTGCCGCATTGTGGCTTCGTCGGTAAAGGCGCTGCTTGGATTATGAAGATTGCAGAGAATCACCAGCCGGGTTTTCGTCGTGAGCTTGCGTTCCAATTCTCCCAGACCCAGCCGGAATCCCTTTTCGGCTCGCCGGTCAAATCGACAAACGTTCACCCCTATGTGGTCAAGAACCGTCAAGAGGGGGTCGTAGGTCGGGCGTTCAATCAGCACCTCATCTCCTCGATGGATAAGTGCCGTTAACGCTATGTAGTTCGCCATCGATGTGCCCAGCGTGTATACGACACAATCCTCCGGCACGCCGGCCCTCGCGGATAATCGCTCCATCAACGGCTTGTAGCCATACGGACCTGTTCCTCCGATTTCGAGATCCGAGAGATTCACCGGCAATTCGGCTAGCGGATAATCGACGACTCCACTCGACGCCAAGTTGAAGCGAGCATTCGAGTGGAGCTTGGCCCACGCCAGATAGTGTGAAACTGCTTCTGACTGCAATTCCTTCATGCCTTATTCTTCCTGCTGCCCGGCGGAATGCGCCGGCTCCAAAACCAATATACGGGAATGCCCGCCAGCAGCAGGGCATACCCGATAAGGCTATTCTTCGGATATCGATAGATTGTATTCGCAACAACCCACCAGCATATTGCGACAAACGCCGCCGTGCTCACCGGGTGGCCAGGCACAGGATAGGGGTTGCTGAAATTGATCTCGCCGCGCGCCGCTCTTCGACGAAAGACGAAGATGGTAGTCGCCGTCATCCCGAAAAACAGAAAGTCCATCGAGATCACATAGTTCAAAATCTGCTCATAATGCCCTGAGAGTGCAATGACCATCGTCCACACACTTTGCAGCACGATGGCGACCAGCGGTACGCGCGTGCGTGGATCGAGCCACGCCACAGCGCGGAAGAAAAGACCGTCATTAGCCATGGCAAAGTACACGCGAGGCGCGGTCAAGATGGATTGACTTAGGAATCCCAGCGTCGAGACCGCAATCGCCGCAGCGATAAACGTCGCGCCTCGCTGGCCCAATGCCAGACGCATCACAGCCGTCGCCGGAGTAGTCGTCGCTGCCAGTGCTTGTGGTCCGAGCGAATGCAGGCAAACCCAGTTCACGGAAAGATAGAGCGCCACGACGCCAAGCACTCCTAGCAACAGCCCTCGAGGCAGGTCTTTCCTGGGATCTTTCATTTCACCGGCCAAAAAGTTTGCCGTTTGCCATCCGCCGTAACAGAACAGCACCGGCACCATGGCAGCGCCAAACGAGGTCAGCGACGATTCCCGCTCAGCTGCAGTGGTTATCGTCACATGCTTGCCCGCTAGAACCAGCCCGGAGATCACAAGCGCAGAGATGGCAACGATCTTCATCACCATCAGCGCGCTCTGCGTTCGACTGCCGGTTTTTACTCCGAGGCAGTTAATCAGCGTAAGCGTGGCCAGGGCTGCTGTCGCCACGACCCACTCTTGGGTGCGCATTCCGGTGAGCTCAAGAAAGTAGCGAGCGAAAGTGATCGATACCACGGCCATGCCGCCAGTCTGGATAACCAGCAGCAATACCCATCCGTAGAGAAACGCTACCGCAGGGTGATAGGCCTCCCGTAGATAAGCGTACTGGCCGCCCACTTCCGGTAGTGTCGCTGCCAGTTCCGCCCAGATGAAAGCTCCGCCCACTCCAATGATGCCCCCGAAAATCCAGGCTCCAAGGATCAGCCCCGGCGTATGCACTTGCCGCGCCACCACGTAAGGATTGATGAAGATGCCAGAGCCCACAATGCCCCCCATCACCAGCATGGTGGCATCGAACAGGCCCAGCTTCCGCTCCAAGCCTGGCTTAGCGCTCGGCGAACTCTTCGTGATCGCGGGTTCAATCACGACGTCGGCTCAACGCATGAGTCGTCTTTTCAGCTTTAGTCAGGGACATTTCGGAAGGCAACTCAGTCGACCCTCGCCTCTGTGGCACTCAACCCTTAAGACAAAAAAGATAATATGCCAACTTCTTTCTAATACGCTTACGGAACCCGCCGCAGCAGCAGAATGTCCGAGCCATATTTTTGCTGATCCGCATACTCAGCAAGGGCACCATCGCCTTTGGCCAGCCACTCGTTCGGCAGGTGCGTCGCAATACCATTCATTAAAGCTTCCCCGGTCATGACTTTATCTCGTCCTGGACGGTCATTCAGGCTGGTCACCCGGTACTTTGCGTGTGCATCCAAGCCGCGCAAGCGAACCGTCGTGTCAGCAATCTCGGAGTTGTCCCGAAAAATGTACACCACCGACTCGCTGGAACCTTCCTCGACGTACTGCAGGGAAGTCCAACCCGCCGCCCCGACTTTTGGATGGTATACGTCTTCCAGCAAGAGATGGCGGTATTGCCTGAAGAACAACAGGTTGCGCTCAAAGGCCTCGATAAAGCCAGGGGGAGCCGCCGAAAGGAACTGCGACGACATTCCGTTGATATTGCCAAAAGTCACTCCATGCGTAAAGTGCTTGCGAAAATAATAGTCCAGCGCCGAAGCGCTATACCAGCGCGCCGTGAGATACTCTCCCGCCACCTCTCCCTTTCCCGCCGCCGCAAGCGATCCCCACACATTTGGGCTGACCATAGGTCCGGTAATAAACTCGTTGATATACCCTCCCGGCAGAAGACTCCGAGGACCTGGATTGGTGCGCGCGTACTGCAGCGATGGATCGCATTCAAACCCAGACAGATTCGGAAAGCGCTCCAGCAGATACCGCAGGATCTCCACCCGCCCGCGATACGCCGCGTAGGCGCCATCGGTCTTTCCGTGGCCGTGATCGGTCCGGTTACATTCGTAGCTGACGGTCGATGAAGGATCCCATTTGATCCAATCCAAGTGCCATTTTTCGATAATCTCACCCAGTTGCTTCTCGATCCAAGCCACCACCTTCGGATCACCGAGGCATAATTGCTTGGTGGGAGCGAGAGATGGATGCATCGCTCCCAGCGCCTTCCCGTCGATCATCGCCAGCCAGTCCGAGGGAATCTCGCCTGATTCCACTCGCGCTGCATCTACGTTGCCTGGGTCCACCCAGATTCCAAATTTCAAACCCATGGCATGCACCGCATCGGAAAGATTCTTCAGGCCGTGCGGAAATTTCTCTTGATTCTCCTTGTAACTCCCCAGTCCGAGCGTCCAATCGTTCATACCGGGAATCAAGGAGGCGCCTTCGTACCACGTGGCATCGTGATAGAAGACGTCGAAACCACTTCGTTTGGCCACCGCTAGTTCTTTCAGGAGGGGTTCTTCACTATTCTTCGCCGTAAGCCAAATGCAGTACGTAACCAGCGGAGAGTCCGGCAATGGCGCCTGGAAAACGTACTTTTTCAGATAACGGAAGGTCTCGTTTCCGACATTGTCGCTGTCACCCTGGGCGAGCGCAAAGAAGGTGATTGGCGTTTCCACAACCGCCCCCGGAGCCAGTTCGAAGGTCGCGGCAGGTCCGGATTTCTTGTCTTTTACCAGAATTGTACCTGCGTGAACCACGGTATCGCCCTCCGTGCTTTGCACATCGGCCTTCCAGCCGAGCACGCCCAGGCCGGGTTCGCCTCCGATCAGCATGGATTCTCCGGTACCTTGATTTTCGAGCACCAACCAGTCCTGATATTGCCGGGCTTGGCCATGACCTTCGCTCGCATGGAACCCATGCTGACCCTTGGCCGACGAATAAGGTTTCAGCCCGCCCGAAGGATTCTTCAGGGTCAGAAACAGCGGATTGATGCGGCTATCGAGAATCAAATCCTGCTTGGTGTGGTTCTCCACTCGTAAAGCAGTCTGTACGACGGCGCCGGTCGGATACAGCTTCAACTGCAAGGAAAGCAATCCGCCAGCCTGGGACTGAAAACGTAGTACGAGTTGTTTACCGCCCTTGTCCACGTCGGAAATAGCGTCATCCGCAAACAGGTATGGATTCCCCGATTTGTCAGGAGAGACAATTAACGGCGCGTCTGCCATGGCCCATTCTGAACCACCCTCCCGCCGTAGCGACCTCACCTTCACCGCACCGGCCATAAGAGCGAGTTCGAGACGAACATGTCCGTTGTTCAGCCCCCAACCGTCAGGCGACTTAATAATGGATACTTGCGCGGGAACGAGGACCGCTCCGCAACAGATTAGTAGAATTGTGATTAGGAGCGATCTCATGCCGCCAAACCTCGCTGCCTTCATCGATGTGGGACGAACCCGGACCGGGTTTCTCAAATCTATATCGGAAGCAGTCGATTACCCAGATTGAAGTTGGTCAGGCAGACTCGCCCCGGCCATCGCCGGGGCGAACCTGTTGACGGGGGAAGGAGACTTAGAAAGTGAGATGGGCTCCTATCTGCATACGACGTCTATAGTCGACGATGCTCGTGATCGTTCCTGAACCTGTATCCGACGTGGGAATTCCAGGGGAGATAGAGGCATTAGGAGACCCCAGATTGATGCGGTTGGCAACGTTGAAAACCATCCATTGGAGTTCCAGGCGAGTCCTTTCGGTAATCACCATGGTCTTACTCAATGTGGTGTCTATTTCGCCATAGCCTGGAGCCAGCAAGATGTTACGTCCCGAGTTACCATAGGTGTATGGCTGCGCAACATTAACGAAATCCGTGGTGTTAAACCACTGATAGCGATTCGGATTGGCCACCCCCCCATTTCCAATGCGATCCGGTCTTAACGCGATTGTAGAATTAAGTGAGGCATTGTTGGCGAGAGTGGGCGTGAAATAGGTACCTCCCTGGAAATTGAAAATTCCACTGAATGTCCAACCGCCCGCGAGCAACTCCATGGGGCGGCTCAGGTTGCTTGCATATGCCTGGCCGCGGCCGAACGGAAGTTGCCAATTAACCGCGCTCACCGAAGCCCAGGGCCGCGTAGTATCGGAATTTCCGTAATTGCTCTGGAAGTTAAAT
>JBKQKT010000482.1:0-2579 GCA_052147365.1 Candidatus Korobacteraceae bacterium
ATTTTCCTCGGAAGGCTGAAAATCTCCCCAACCTTTCAACGCCGTGTCGGTTGAAGGATTCAAGTCCGCCGATCCGCCAAGGATGTTGGGTATGCGCTTGGCGAGCGCGTTCAGAGCAGCGCCCCCGGCAGAGCGAGTGGCGATGGGCTTATCGCCCGGCTTCCAGGTCGGAAGATCCGCGGACCAGTTGTCGGGAAGGCTGCCGCTCACCAGCATTTCGAACTCGGCGGCTTCCTTGGGGAAATCCTTGCGATACGCCTCGAACTTCTTCTTCCACTCCTCCTCGGCGCGCGCGCCCTCGGGAATCGCCTGGCGAAATGAATCAACGGCGTCTTGAGGAAGGTAGAACTTGTCCATGGTCGGCCAGCCCAGCGCGGTTTTGGTTGCTTTCAGCTCGTCTTCGCCGAGCGCGCTGCCATGCGAGGAGAAATTGTCTTGTTTGTGGGGGCTGCCATATCCGATGTGCGTGCGGACCAGGAGCAATGATGGCCGTTGATTCTCAGCTTTCGCCTCTTCAATCGCTCTTGCGACGTCAGCAGTATCGTTTCCATCCAAGACGGTGCGAGTATGCCAGCCATTGGCGTCATAGCGCTTGGCGACATCCTCGGTGAAGTCAAGCGCGGTGCCTCCCGCGAGCGTAATATGATTCTGATCGTAAAGAAAAATCAGCTTGCCCAACTGCAGGTGGCCGGCCAGCGACGCAGCTTCCTGAGTAACTCCCTCCATCAGATCGCCATCGCCGCAGATGCCATAGGTGTAATGATCGATGATGGTGTGGCCTGGACGGTTATAGCGTGCCGCCAGCCAAGCCTCCGCGATTGCAAAACCTACCGGGTTGGCGAGGCCCTGCCCCAGCGGCCCGGTGGTTACCTCCACCCCCGGCGTGTCGAGGCGCTCGGGATGGCCCGGCGTCTTGCTGCCCCACTGCCGAAACCGCTTGATTTCGTCGAGGGAGAGATCGTATCCGGTCAGAAACAAAAGGCTGTAGAGGAGCATCGAGCCGTGTCCGGCCGACAAGATGAAACGGTCGCGATCGAACCACTGCGGATTCCGCGGGTTGTGTTTCAGAAATCGCGTCCACAGCGTATAAGCCATGGCCGCCGTGCCCATCGGCATTCCGGGATGGCCTGAATTCGCGTTTTGCACCGCATCCGCCGACAAGATGCGGATGGTATTGATACACAGATTCTCGAGTTGTCTGTCAGTGGTTTGATTCACAAGACCTCCAAAAACAGTATGACGCGCCAGGCGGCGGGAGTTTGCACGAAAAGTACGGTTACAATCGCATATACTGGCTGGGTCGAGGTTTCAGTTAAGATGCGAACCTGTTTTTTGATCCTCTTCGGCATCCTGCTGATCGGCGCACCAATCTTCGCGCACCACTCTTTCGGCGCCGAATACGATAGCGCGAAGCCGATCACACTGACCGGCGTAGTGACCAGGATCGACTGGTCGAACCCGCACGTCTACATCTATCTCGCGGTGAAGGGCGACGACGGGCAATTGGTCAACTGGGCGCTCGAAGGGCACCCGCCCAACACGTTGCGTCGCACCGGCTGGACGCGAGGCGCGCTCAAGGAGACGGACGCCATCACCGTAACCGGCTGGATGTCAAAGGATGGCAGTAATCGAATCGCCGGCCGCGAGGTGACGCTCCCGGACGGCAAGAAGCTTTTCCTGGGACCGCCCGCGCAATAAGGAGAGCACGGGATGAAACTGGCACGCTTGCTTATTGTCGCTGCGCTGGCAGTTTGCTTATTTGCGCAAGACAAATCATCTCCCGCTAAAGTTCGCCGCGATGCCCTGGGAAGGCCCGATTTGTCGGGAATCTGGCAGGGCATCGGCGTAAGCCTGTTCGGCGAGACCGGCGAAGTACGTCCGGGCGAAGGCCGCTCCAGCACCTGGGGACCGCCCGCGGGGCCGCCTCCTTACCAGGAGTGGGCCCTGAGCAAAGTGAAGGAACTGGCTTCTGACGATCGCAAGGATCCCAATGTGCAGTGCAAAATGTCGGGCACGCCGCGCATTACCGGAATTCCGGTGCCGTTCGAGATCGCCCAGACCGCGAAGAAGACTTACATCCTTTATGAGTCGAACCACATCTATCGCATCATTCCGACAGACGGCCGCCCCCACCCGGCGGAACTCGATCCAACGTACATGGGTGATTCGGTGGGCCGCTGGGATGGCGACACGTTCGTTGTCGACGTCACTGGTTTCAATGACAAGACGTGGCTGCCGGGCGCGGGGCACTTTCATAGCGAGAATCTGCATGTGGTGGAGCGCTACTCGCTGCAGCCGAACGATACGATCTTGTACGAGGCCACTATGGAGGACCCCAAGGTATTCACCAGGAGCTGGCAGTATCGGCTGATTCTTCGCCACCCGCCGCGCGATGAGCGCATCATGGAGGCAGAGTGCCAGGAAAACAATCAGGACCTGGAGCACATCGTTCCAGGCAAGTGACTTCCGCCCGGCGTTAGCGGCGCGCCCGTTCCTTCAAGAGGGCCAATGATCGCTTCTCGTCGATCAAATGCAGGCGTCCATTATCGCTCGCGGTTGCGCCATTCTTGATTAGCGCT